>NZ_JAERJN010000001.1:218668-360422 GCF_018257595.1 Tatumella sp. JGM94
ATGGCGATTCAGCCAGATATTCCAATAATACTGATATATTCTCCACGGAGAAGGACGAGAACCTTCGACAAGGTTCGAGCCGGAGACTTCCCTTATCCGCTTACGGTGACATCGGGAAAAAAAATCGCTACCATCGCGGTTAAATTCTATGACTGTGGTAAAAACATGAAATTTGTCTCTTTTAATATTAACGGTCTGCGGGCCCGTCCTCACCAGCTGGCCGCACTGGTCGAAAAACTCCAGCCGGATGTCATCGGATTACAGGAGACCAAAGTTCACGATGATATGTTCCCTTTAGAAGAAGTACAAAAACTGGGATATCACGTTTTCTTCCATGGTCAGAAAGGCCATTACGGCGTAGCGCTGATGACAAAAGCAGAGCCGGTCAGCGTGCAGCGTGGTTTTCTTACGGATGATGAAGATGCTCAGCGGCGTATTATCATGGCAGGGATCTCCAGCCCGATGGGTACCATTACGGTAATTAACGGCTACTTCCCGCAGGGGGAAAGTCGTGAGCATCCGCAGAAATTTCCGGCTAAAGATAAATTCTACAAAGATCTGCAACAGCATCTTGAAACTCAACTGACTGCCGGACAGCCGGTATTGATTATGGGTGATATGAATATCAGCTGTACCGACCGTGATATCGGCATTGGCGAAGATAACCGTAAACGCTGGCTACGAACCGGTAAATGCTCTTTCCTGCCGGAAGAGCGTGAATGGATGGATAAACTGCTGTCCTGGGGACTGACTGATACCTGGCGGGCAGCCAATCCGGAGGTTGACGATCGCTTTTCCTGGTTCGACTACCGTTCGAAAGGCTTTAACGACAACCGCGGACTGCGTATTGACCTGTTACTGGCCAGCCAGCCACTGGCAGAAAAATGTATTGCCACCGGCATAGATTACGATATCCGCAGTATGGAAAAACCATCAGACCATGCCCCGGTCTGGGCAGAATTTAAACTCTGATTGTCACGGGGCAGCCGCAGACGACGATGTCTTTAGCGGCTGCCAGACCAGTGGCGCCGTACCGATAATATTTTTGTCGCGCACGCAGGTTAATAACAGCGTGCCGCTTTTCAGTATCGCCCCTTCAGAATAACGCTGGCTGTTATATATACAGACGTTATCAGTTCCCTGCAGGTTCAGAGTATCGGCTGGCCTGCCGGTCAGTAAATTATCAGAATCAATCATGACCCTGGCCGAGACACCGGCTCCGGTATGCAGACTACTGAATACCGGAAAACTTAATATACTGCACAATACCAACAGTAACCTGCGCATCATTACTTCTCCGTGGCTGTTTTCTTTTTCCTTTTCTGCGTTGCTTTCCGCGGCACTGCCGGCAATTGACCTAATACCTGTACCGGCGGTGAACGGCGTGCTTCACCAATCAGGGTCTGCAGAGTGCCGACCAGCGGTTGCATAAAATCCTGATAACGGAAGTTTTTTTCACTGATACGGGTCAGCATCGACTCCCACTGGGCGGTCATATCCGGGCTGGCCGCGGGCTGTGGTAACGCATGGATCAATGCTTTCCCCACCACCGTTGAATGGATATAACGTCCTTTTTTCTCCAGAAAACCGCGTTTAAACAACAATTCGATAATTCCCGCACGTGTCGCTTCGGTCCCTAAACCATCGGTCTCTCTGAGCACTTTCTTTAGGGCTTTATCCTGGACAAATCGTGCGATACCGGTCATTGCTGATAACAGGGTGGCATCCGTGAAATGGCGCGGAGGCTGGGTTTTTTTCTCCAGCACCTCCCCCTGTTCACACAGCAATTGCTGCCCTTTTTTTACTTCCGGTAACGGCGTGCCGTCATTTTCTTCATCACGCTCTTTCGACCCCAGCAACACGCGCCAGCCAGCAACCGCCAGAAAGCGGGCTTTCGCGATAAACTTACCGCCGGCAATTTCCAGATCGATAACACATTTACGATAAATAGCTTCCGGGCAGAACTGCATCAGGTACTGGCGGACAATCAGTCCGTAGATATTCAGTTCATTATCAGTTAACCGGGTTTGACTACGCCGGGCGGTTGGAATAATGGCATGGTGCGCATCCACTTTTTTATTATCCCAGCAACGGTTACGCAGGTCCGTATTCAGTTCTTCGGGAAAGGCTTGCTGTGGTAAGTGACTGTTAATTGCATCCAGTACCGCATGTCTGCCGGCAAAATGTTCCTCCGGCAGATAACGGCAATCTGAGCGCGGATAAGTAATCAGTTTATGGGTTTCGTATAAACGCTGGCATATGTCCAGTACACTCTGGGCACTTAGCCCGAAGCGCTTTGCGGCTTCAATCTGCAGGCTGGAGAGTGAAAAAGGTAACGGTGCAATATCAGTTTCGCGTTTATCCTGATAACCGGTAACCTTCGCCGGCTGACCGGCAATACGTTTACAGACATGGTCGGCCAGTGACCGGTTCAGCAGCCTTCCTTCTTCATCCTGCCAGGATTCACATGCGTCACTCGGTTGCCATAACGCGGTAAAACGCTGGTCATTTTCGGCCAGAATATGGGCTCTGACTTCGAAGAAATCTCTGGCCACAAAGTCAGCGATTTCTTCGTCGCGACGCACGACCAGCCCGAGTACCGGGGTCTGTACCCGCCCGACCGACAATACGCCATTATAGCCTGCGTTCCTGCCAAATAGCGTGTAAGCACGGGTCATATTGATCCCGTACAGCCAGTCAGCCCTGGCTCTGGCCAGCGCCGAGATACACAACGGCACAAAATCGCGGTTGTCGCGTAATGTCTCAATGGCACGCTCAACCGCCTGCGGATTGAGGTCATTGATCAGGCAGCGTTGTACTGCATTCTTTTTTTCGCTACTGAGGTTAAGATAATCGAGCACTTCATCAACCAGCAGTTGTCCTTCCCGATCCGGGTCACCGGCATGGACAACCCGGGTGGCTTTCTGCAACAGTTCTTCAATAACGCTCAGTTGTCTGGCGACTTCAGGACGGGGCCTGAGTTGCCATTTGTCCGGCACAATTGGCAGATCAGCCAGTGACCAGCGGGCATAACGGGGGTCATAATTTTCCGGCTGCGCCTGTTCCAGCAAATGACCGACGCACCAGGTGACTGTCTGATCATTCCCGCAGGCAATAAACCCTTGACCACGACGGTGCGGTTTAGGTAAAACATCAGCAATAGCCCGCGCAAGACTGGGCTTTTCGGCAATAAACAAACGCATTAACCGTGATCTTCCTTTGTTAATCCGGGTATCTGTAAAGCTACTTTTTTCACACCGGGGAAGCAGCAGGTATCGCCCGGCAGAATACTCTTCTGAGTGATGCTCCGTGATAAAATCACGTCCTGACTCAGCCACTGACTGGCTGAATCAGGATAATGCCAGATTCAGGGAGATAACACTGTCAGAAATAACTGACAAAAGCGCCAGTATCTTCCGGCGCGACCGGAGGGGCTTTTAATTTCGGTGTTCCGAGGTAGAGAAAACCGACAATCTGATCCTGCGGACGACAACCGAATCCGTCCCTGACGATCTGGTGTTCGGTCCATGCGCCGCTGCGCCAGATTCCGTTAAAACCCTGAGCCTGAGCAGCCATTTGCATCGCCATCACCGCACATCCGGCAGAAACAACCTGCTCCCACTGCGGCACCTTAGGATGTTCTTCACAATGAGCAATAACGGTAATAATCAGCGGCGCACGGAAAGGTGCGTTACGGGCTTTTTCCTGCCCTTTATCATCCAGACCGTCCTGTACTGCGGCCGCAGAAAGTAACTGGCTGAAACGTTCCAGTCCCTGCTGCTCTATCAGCACAAAACGCCAGGGTTTAAGCCCGCCATGATCAGGTGCACGTAGGCCTGCCTGTAAAATAGTGTCTAACGCTTCCCCTTGTGGTGCTGGTTCAGCCAGTCTGGCCGCAGAGCGGCGCTGTAATAAGAGTTCCAGAGCGTCCATATATTTCCCGTAATAAAAAGCAGTGATATGGCTAAGTCTGGCATAACAACGTCTTTTGTAACAGTCTGTCGTGATTTCCTGCTGACATTTCAGGCGCTGCTCTTTAGGATGATGCCTGAATGATCAAAACTCAGGCCGGCTTTCTGCCTGCTGACCTATTAATGGAGAAATTATGCGCACATTGGGGCGATTCATCGTCAGGCTGCTATCGGCCGGCTGGCGGGTATTGAATTTTATCAGGGAGTTCATTCTTAACCTGTTCCTGCTGGTACTGATTGTGGCAGGTGTCGGCATCTGGATGCAGGTCAGCGGTGGCTCATCTTCTTCAGCGAAAACCCTGACCGGCGGTGCATTAAAGCTTGATATCGACGGAACTATTGTCGATCAGCCTTCGGCCAATAACCGTCTGGGTAAAATAGGCCGCGAGCTTATCGGTAGCCGCAGTGAAACCCTGCAGCAGAATTCATTGTTTGATATTGTCGATGCGATCCGTCAGGCGAAAACCGATGATAAAATTACCGGCATCGTACTGGACCTGCGTAACTTTGCCGGCGGCGATCAGCCTTCCCTGCGTTATATCGGTAAAGCTTTACAGGAATTCCGCGACAGCGGTAAACCGGTTTATGCGTATGGCGATAATTACAGTCAGGCGCAATACTACCTGGCCAGTTTTGCCAGTACTGTCTACCTGTCGCCTCAGGGTGCGATTGATATTCATGGTATGGCGACCAACAATCTGTATTTCAAAACCCTGCTGGATACTCTGAAAGTCTCTTCACATGTGTTCCGTGTCGGGACTTACAAATCAGCCGTCGAACCCTTCCTGCGTGACAATATGTCACCGGCCGCCAGAGATGCCGACAGCCGCTGGATAAACCAGTTATGGGACAGCTACCTGGCGACGGTGGCTGCTAACCGGAAACTGACACCTCAGCAGGTGTTCCCCGGGGCAGATAATCTGATTGCCGCTCTGAAAGCAGACGGCGGCAATACCGCCACCTATGCCCTGAAAAGTAAGCTGGTGGATGAATTGCAGACCCGATCCGCGGTGGATCAGCAACTGATCAAAAAGTTCGGCTGGGATCCTCAGGAAAATGACTATCGCAGTGTCAGTATCTACAATTATCCGGTCAACGATCCCCACAGCAGCCAGCAAGGAAATATTGCGGTCATTGTTGCTAACGGGGCAATTGTTGACGGCGAATCTTCGTCCGGTAATGTCGGCAGTGAAACAACCGTCGCGCAAATCCGTGCTGCGCGGTTAAATAAAGCAGTCAAAGCGATTATCCTGCGGGTTAACAGCCCGGGAGGCAGTGTCACTGCTTCTGAGGCTATTCGCGAAGAACTGATGGCCGCAAAACAGGCAGGGAAACCGGTCGTTGTTTCCATGGGCGGTCTGGCCGCTTCCGGCGGATACTGGATTTCAACGCCCGCCAGTTACATTATTGCCAGCCCGACCACCCTTACCGGCTCTATCGGTATTTTCGGGGTAATTAATACCATCGAAAACACCCTGAGTACGATTGGCGTGCATACGGATGGCGTCGCCACGTCGCCACTGGCTGATGTTTCAATGACCAAAGCCCTGCCGCAACAGGTTGAGCAAATGATGCAAATCAGTATCGAAAACGGATACAGCAACTTCCTGAATCTGGTCGCTGCATCGCGGCATAAAACCACCGAACAGGTTAACCAGATAGCCCAGGGCCATGTCTGGACCGGCAGTGATGCTAAAGCAAATGGCCTGGTGGACCAGTTAGGTGACTTTGATGATGCAGTGAAAAAAGCCGCTGAGCTGGCACAAATCAAAACCCCGGTCCTGGACTGGTATCAGCAACAGCCTTCATTGTTTGACCAGGTGCTGGATCAGATGAGTGCCTCTGTCAGTGCGGCGCTGCCAGTCAGTGTCCGTGCCCTGTTACCGGCCCCGCTGGCAGAAGTGATGACCGATATCAGTAAGCAACCGGGAGTCACTGGCCAGACCGTTGATCCGCAGAATCGTTATGCTTATTGCCTTAACTGTGGCGTATTGAATTAAAAAATATGCAGCCTGAACCCTGTTCAGGCTGTTTTTCATGACAATTACTTTTATACTGCCGCCATCCTGTCTTCTGTTTTATTACTACTGACACTGAGTTTTCATGCAGAGAAAAAATATTTATGTCGCCTATACCGGCGGAACCATCGGTATGCAGCGTTCCGTTCATGGTTATGTGCCGGTCTCTGGTCATCTGCAACAACAATTGCTGACCATGCCTGAGTTCCATCGTCCTGAAATGCCTGAATTTACTATTCATGAATATCAGCCATTAATGGACTCGTCGGATATGACACCGCGTGACTGGCAGGTGATTGCCGATGATATACAGCAAAACTACGACCTGTATGACGGTTTTGTGATATTGCATGGTACAGATACCATGGCATTCACCGCATCGGCGTTGTCATTTATGCTGGAAAACCTCAGCAAGCCGGTTATTGTCACCGGATCACAAATTCCCCTGGCAGAACTGCGTTCAGATGGTCAGCAAAACCTGCTGAACTCGCTATTTGTGGCCGCGAATTACCCGATTAATGAAGTGTCGTTATTTTTCAATAATACGCTTTATCGCGGTAACCGTACTACCAAAGCCCATGCCGATGGCTTTAATGCTTTCGCCTCCCCTAATCTGACACCGTTGCTGGAAGCCGGTATTCATATTCGTCGTTTACACACTCCCCCGGCACCGGCCAGCAGCGGGCCTCTGAAGGTGCATCCCATCGAACCTCAGCCGGTTGGTGTCGTGACCCTGTATCCCGGTATTTCGGCCGATGTCGTGCGTAACTTTTTACGTCAGCCGGTGAAAGCACTGATCCTGCGCTCTTACGGAGTCGGCAACGCACCACAGAACCCGGAGTTTCTGGCCGAACTGCAACAGGCTTCACAACGCGGAATTGTGGTTGTCAATCTGACACAATGCCTTTCCGGCAAAGTGAATATGGGGGGCTATGCGACCGGTAATGCGCTGGAAAATGCAGGGGTTATCAGTGGTTTTGATCTGACGGTGGAAGCAACCTTAACCAAACTCCATTATCTGCTTTCCGCCGGTTATTCGCCGCAAGAGATTCGTCAGCTAATGCAGTGTAATCTGCGGGGCGAATTAACTCCCGACTGAGGCAGTACGGATCTGCCTGCCGGCAGATCCGTGATATTTTCAGTTCAGGGTCAGTCTGACCCTGCTCTCGTCAATACCAAACGCCTGTTTGAGCTGTTGTTTAGTTTTGATCACCATCTCTCCGCCTTTGCCAATCGACATATGTGCCGGATTATCATTGTGCTGAGCCTGCCATAACATAACCAGCTGCAGACTGTGCTCACGCTGTTGCGGTGTCAGCGCGACGCCATCAGGCCACTTTCCGGTTTCAGTCGCGGTCACCAGCCGCTGATAAACGTCCGGTGTCATGCCTGCCAGTAAGGTTTCAAGTGTTTTATTCATCAGTTATCCCGAAGTAACTTTGCCTTGTGGATCAGTAAAATTCAGTGACGCCGAATTGACGCAGTAACGCTCACCGGTTGGCTGCGGTCCGTCCGGGAAAACATGTCCCAGATGAGCATCACAGTGAGCACAGCGGATCTCAATGCGCTGCATACCATGAGAAATATCTTCCAGGTAACGAATGGCCTGATTATTCACCGGCTGATAAAAGCTTGGCCAGCCGCATCCTGAGTCGTATTTACTGTCCGAGTAAAAAAGCGGCACATTACAGACCAGGCAATGATAAATCCCCTGTTGCTTGTTATGCAACAAAGCCCCGCTGAACGGCGGTTCCGTACCGCGTTGCTGTGTAACATAGTGCTGCATTTCGGTAAGCGCAGGCTGTGAGCCATGGTTTTTATTTTCTGACGACATTGGACATCCATTGACTGTAAACAAACACAACTATCGACTACTATAACAAACAGGTAACAAAATGGGGCTGGCAATTTGTGCTGATGCCGCTAACCCCGGCAGTATCACCTGAAACTGTGAGCTATACCTTTTTTTTCGCCCCGCCGCGGACAGGCTCTGCAGCGCGTTCTGATAAGGTAAACTAATCATTTTTCGGTGTGCAAAGGGCGTCCGATGATTGATCTGCCACAACAATTGACACGATTAAGCTTGACGCCTGCAGCGGTTTTTGTAATTTTACAGCCAACCTTTTATTCAATAACCAATAGCTGGTGGAATATATGACTATCAAAGTAGGTATTAACGGTTTTGGCCGTATCGGTCGCATTGTTTTTCGTGCTGCGCAACAGCGTTCAGATATCGAGATCGTTGCAATCAACGACCTGCTCGACGCGGATTACATGGCGTACATGCTGAAGTATGACTCCACTCATGGCCGGTTTGACGGTACTGTTGAAGTAAAAGAGGGTGCATTAATCGTCAATGGTAAAAAAATCCGCGTAACCAGCGAAAAAGATCCTGCAAACCTGAAATGGGATGAAGTAGGTGTTGACGTGGTTGCCGAAGCGACAGGTATCTTCCTGACCGACGAGACTGCACGTAAACACATTACTGCGGGTGCCAAAAAAGTTGTGCTGACTGGCCCTTCTAAAGATAACACCCCGATGTTTGTACGCGGTGCTAACTTTGAAAAATATGCCGGCCAGGATATCGTTTCCAATGCCTCCTGTACTACCAACTGCCTGGCTCCTCTGGCAAAAGTTATCAACGATAACTTTGGTATCATCGAAGGTCTGATGACCACCGTTCATGCAACGACTGCTACCCAGAAAACGGTTGATGGCCCGTCTCATAAAGACTGGCGTGGTGGCCGTGGTGCTTCTCAGAACATCATCCCTTCTTCTACCGGTGCAGCTAAAGCTGTCGGTAAAGTGCTGCCTGAACTGAACGGTAAACTGACCGGTATGGCTTTCCGTGTACCAACACCAAACGTTTCTGTCGTTGACCTGACCGTACGTCTGGAAAAACCAGCCACTTACGAACAGATCAAATCAGCTATCAAAGCCGCTTCCGAAGGCCCGATGAAGGGTGTTCTGGGCTATACCGAAGACGACGTAGTCTCTACCGACTTTAACGGCGAAGTCTGCACCTCCGTATTCGATGCCAAAGCAGGTATCGCTCTGAATGATAACTTTGTAAAACTGGTTTCCTGGTACGATAACGAAACCGGTTACTCTCACAAAGTACTGGATCTGATTGCACTGGTTGCTGCTAAATAATCAGCTGCCGCTAACACAGAAACAGCTATGGGCGACTTCGGTCGCCCTTTTTTCTATTATCAGGGCTATCATTTTTTGAGGTGAGAAAATGCAGGACACTTTATATAAACTGCCGGTAATCCGTCAGATAACCCCTTATATTTCTCAGCGTCAGAAAGATCAGTTACCACTGATTGTCGTTAATCATCCTCTGGTACATGCAGTGGTTGCTTTACAAGGTGCCCAGCTGATCTCGTGGCAGCCCTCAGGTGAAAAACCGGTGATCTGGCTGAGCAGTCAGACGCCCTTTAAGACAGGAAAAGCTCTGCGCGGCGGGGTTCCCGTCTGCTGGCCATGGTTCGGGCCAGCCGGTACACCGGCACATGGTTTTGCCCGCAACCTGCCCTGGACGTTACTGGCCCATGATGAAAATGACCAGGGTGTTATGTTAACTTTCGAACTGAAGCATTCACCACAGACCCTGAAACTCTGGCCTTATGAGTTTTCCCTGATTGCCCGTTTCAGGCTCGGCCGACAGTGTGAAATTGAACTGGAAGCTCACGGTGATTATCAGTCCACCGCGGCACTGCACAGTTACTTTCAGGTCGCTGATATCAGCGGGGTATCCGTCAGCGGTCTGGGGCAGCCATTTACTGATAAAGTGACCGGCAATACACAAGGTGAGCTGACGTCACCGCAAACTTATCCGGCACGTGTCGATCGCATTTTTACCGCAGCTGATGACTGTAATGTCATTACAGATAGCCGCGGCGAACGTCAGCTGGGCATCTGCCACCACAATAAAAGTGACGTTGTCACATGGAATCCGGGGCCTGAATTGTCCTGCAGTATGGATGATATGGCGAATGATGGTTATAAAACCATGGTGTGTGTGGAAACCGCGCGGATTTCGGTCCCGATGGTCAGTAAAGCTGATGCCCCTGCCCGTTTAGGCGTCACTTTTCGGGTCAATAAATAACCTTATAACGTACCGCAAGTAAAAACGGGACTGTGTTGATTGTCCCGTTTTTATCTGATCACTCAGAAAGTGTAACTGACACCACTCCACACCATTAACTGGCCGGATTTTGCCACCATCGGGCTGTCTTTAATGGCGCTATCAAACCACTGATAACGACCGCCGAATCCCAGTTGCCAGCGTTCGGTTAATGGATAAATAGCGCTGACTTCGGCATACGGATTCCAGCTGTCCCCCGTATGATAGCGCGAGATCCCGGATCTGGCCGATTCAGCAGAAGAAACGCCGTAGTAATAATCTGTCTGATGAGCACTATTCCAGCTGACCCCCGCCCCCGGGTTGACGGCAAACCCGCCAATCATTAACGGATAATGCCAGTTAGTATTCCAGATCAGCCCGTTGCTTTCGTCGAGTACATCGCCTGTCAGTGACGTTTTCAGAACCCCCCAGTCGGCAGTGTGCTGCCACATCCCACCGCCCATCAGAGTCATATGACGTTTATCCAGCCGCTTCATGTCACTGTAGTCATTTTTACCCGGTTTGAACTCTTCCCCGGAGGTCGTAATAATCAGGGAGAACTGGTCCTGATCATCTTTCCACAGATTATAACCCGCCTGCCAGCCGGAAATAAAAAAGTGCTCACCCTGATAATCCACCAGCGGCAGCGGGTAATATTTATTTTTATCGCCGTGATATGGCGATTGCATAAAGAGTACCGACGCGCCTAAGGTTAACGGCGTATTTTCCGCCAATACCTGACCAGAAAAGCACGCCCCTATCAGGGTGCTTACGCAAAAAAGTGATTTTTTCAAAATAACAAAGTCCTGTAATTATATTAACTGGCGCAGTTTATCCTTACAGGATGCTGACTAGAATCACCTGAGCACAGATTGATCACATTTTATTTTACATTATTTCCCTGTCCGCCGGGCGGCAGCAAACCGCAACTTAGCCGGAAAGCCCGCACTTATAACTCCTCCGTTAATCATAAGGGTTACGCCGCATCTGATAAACAGAGGAAAATTGCCAGATAATTACTACAGTTAAATGATACGGCCCGGTAAACAGTGACTGTTTTCCGTCCCTTATATTTTTGTGCCTCCGGTCAGGGGGAAATGACTGATCACCGGGCCGTATCTCCGGGGGCAGATCCTGCAGGAACACGCTCCTCTACCTGTGCTAACACTGAAAGGACGGGCATCCCTATGAATATATTCGATCATTATCGCCAGCGTTACGAAGCGGCCAAAGACGAAGCGTTCACATTGCAGGAATTTCTTTCACTCTGTAAACAGGACCGCAGTGCCTATGCGAATGCCGCCGAACGGTTACTGACCGCTATCGGAAAACCGGTGATGGTAGACACGGCTCAGGATCCGAGGTTATCGCGGATTTTCTCTAACCGGATTGTGTCACGCTATCCTGCCTTTGAAGAATTTTACGGGATGGAAGACGCGATAGAACAAATCGTTGCTTATCTGAAGCACGCCGCTCAGGGCCTCGAAGAGAAGAAACAGATCCTTTATCTGCTGGGGCCGGTCGGGGGAGGTAAATCCTCGCTGGCTGAACGGCTGAAAGCCCTTATTCAGCGGGTCCCCATCTATGTGCTGAGTGCCAACGGGGAGCATAGTCCGGTCAATGACCATCCTCTTTGTCTGTTCAGTCCTCAGGAAGATGCCGGACTGCTGGAGAAAGAATATGCTATCCCGCGGCGTTACACTGGCACGATTATGTCGCCCTGGGCAGCGAAACGTCTGCATGAATTCGGCGGCGACATTACCCGTTTCCAGGTGGTTAAGGTCTGGCCGTCAGTGCTGCATCAGCTGGCTATCGCAAAAACTGAACCGGGCGATGAGAATAATCAGGATATTTCGGCACTGGTGGGTAAAGTCGATATCAGAAAACTGGAACACTTTGCACAAAATGACCCGGATGCTTACAGTTATTCCGGAGCCCTATGTCGTGCTAACCAGGGGATCATGGAGTTTGTCGAAATGTTTAAAGCGCCAATCAAGGTGCTTCATCCGTTACTCACCGCGACCCAGGAAGGTAACTATAATGGTACCGAGGGCATCTCTGCCCTGCCGTTTAATGGTATTATTCTGGCCCACTCTAATGAATCCGAATGGGTCCGGTTCCGTAATAACAAAAACAACGAAGCCTTCCTTGACCGTGTTTATATTGTCAAAGTTCCTTACTGCCTGCGGGTATCAGAAGAAATCAAGATTTATCAGAAACTGCTGAGTAACAGTGAGCTGGACAATGCCCCTTGTGCACCCGGCACCCTGGAAACCCTGGCGCGTTTTATTATCCTTTCGCGGCTGAAGTCTCCTGAAAATTCGAGTATTTACTCAAAAATGCGGGTCTATGATGGCGAAACCCTGAAAGATACAGACCCGAAAGCAAAATCCTGGCAGGAATATCACGATTATGCCGGTGTCGATGAAGGTATGAACGGCTTATCTACCCGTTTTGCTTTTAAAATATTGTCACGGGTTTTTAACTTTGATCATACGGAAGTGGCTGCCAATCCGGTTCATCTGTTTTATGTCCTGGAACAGCAGATTGAACGGGAACAATTCCCTGAGCAACAAGCCGGAAACTATCTGGAATGTATCAAAGGCTATCTGATCCCGAAATATGCTGAGTTTATCGGTAAAGAGATACAAACAGCCTATCTGGAGTCTTACTCCGAATATGGACAGAATATTTTTGACCGCTATGTGACTTATGCTGATTTCTGGATCCAGGATCAGGAGTACCGCGACCCGGATACCGGACAACTGTTCGACCGTGAGTCACTGAATACTGAACTGGAAAAAATTGAGAAACCCGCCGGGATCAGCAATCCTAAGGATTTTCGCAACGAAATAGTTAACTTCGTCTTACGGGCCAGAGCACAGAATGGCGGCAGTAATCCGAACTGGACCAGTTATGAAAAGCTCAGGACGGTGATAGAGAAGAAAATGTTTTCCAATACGGAAGAACTGTTACCGGTGATCTCGTTTAATACCAAAACTTCTACCGATGAACAGAAAAAGCATGATGATTTTATCGACCGGATGATGGAAAAAGGTTATACCCGCAAACAGGTACGTCTGCTGTGTGAATGGTATCTGCGGGTACGCAAATCTTCTTAACTACTAAGCTAACGGAGGATCTGAGGGTCTTCCGTTAGCGGGCTGTCGTAAGCTGGCCCGTTTCACAGAATATGCCCGGGGGTATGCTATGTCCTATTTTATCGATCGGCGACTCAACGGCAAAAATAAAAGTGCGGTCAACCGGCAGCGCTTTTTACGTCGTTATAAATCACAAATTAAGAAGTCGCTTTCAGAAGCCATCAAGAAACGTTCTGTCACTGATACAGAAAGCGCTGAGTCTGTGTCGATTCCGGTCGCTGATATCCTTGAACCGGTATTTCATCAGGGGGCCGGTGGCAACCGGGTGCGGGTGTATCCCGGAAATGATCAGTTTATCACCCGCGACCGTATCGAACGTCAGTCAGGCGGTGCGGGAAATGGCAGTGCTCAGGGGGATGCCAGCCCGCAAGGTGAAGGCGAAGATTCATTCAGCTTTACCCTGTCTAAAGACGAATATCTGGATCTGTTGTTTGATGATTTGGAGCTGCCGGATTTACAGAAAAATGACCATCACCGGCTCACTGAATACAAAGTACAGCGTGCCGGCTATACTGCTCACGGCGTTGCTTCGAATATCAGTGTGGTTCGTTCGTTACAAAATTCACTCGCCCGCCGTACCGCCATGACTGCGGCTAAACGCCGTCAGCTCCGGGAGCTGGAACAGTCACTGCAAGCCATCCGCGATCAGGACCCGGTTCAGCTGATGGAAGAGCAGCGATTATCCGCTGAAATTGCCAGCCTGAAAGCGGCGATAGACAGAGTGCCTTTTATTGATACTTTCGACCTGCGCTATAAAAATGTTGAAAAACATCCCGAACCTTCCAGCCAGGCTGTCATGTTCTGCCTGATGGATGTTTCAGGTTCGATGGATCAGCCGACCAGGGATATGGCAAAACGGTTTTATATTCTGCTGTATTTATTTCTTAGCCGCCGTTATAAAAATGTCGAAGTAGTCTATATCCGGCACCATACGCAGGCTAAAGAAGTCGACGAACAGGAATTTTTTTACTCTCAGGAGACCGGGGGAACCATTGTCTCCAGTGCCCTGAAACTGATGGACCAGGTGATTAAACAACGCTACGACCCGTTACAATGGAATATTTATGCCGCACAGGCTTCTGACGGTGATAACTGGGCCGATGATTCGCCGTTGTGCTACCAGCTACTGGCCAGTCAGCTGCTGCCGGTAGTCCGTTATTACAGTTATATAGAAATCACCCGCCGTGCTCATCAGACTCTGTGGCGGGAATATGAACAGCTACAGCATCAGTTTGATAATATTGCTATCCAGCCGGTCCGCGAACCTGAAGATATCTATCCGGTATTTCGTGAATTATTCCGCCGCCAGACAACCGGTAACTGATCTGATGGCCACTGACGGTGGCCGGTATTTTTACAGCAATAACAGTCCTGCTAATCAATGATTCAATTCAGTGCCGGCAACCGGTATACTTATCACCCGGCAAGTATCACCGGCTGATCCTGTACCTGGTACCGGTATTTACAGGCTGTTAATCCTTTTCTGCTGAGTGCCGCGCTTTATCCGTAAAGGTGTAAAACATGAAGACTGGTTACCTGTTTCCTATCGCTATTATTGTTGCCGGTGTGGCATTACTGATTTGGTTTATCGCCAGTGGTGCATGGATGCCAGGCCAGTAAACACTTCCGGGCCAGCCAGGGTGAAGGGCGCGCGCCCGGACCGGTTATCCCCTGTTATACCATCTGCATTATGGTGTTGTTTTATCGCCGTTGTATAACTTCGGTAACAATGGAACTGGCGGTTATGCTGCAAACGCTGCCTCCGGTATCCCGGTTCTGTTCATAAATCATCGATATTCAGGGAGCTGTCATTTGGAAACCAGCATGATTTATAGTCTTTTTGTTATTGGCTCGGTGCTGGTAGCGTCAAGTATTATCCTCAGCGCATTTTCTTCACGGCTGGGGATCCCTATCTTAGTGATCTTCCTGGTGCTTGGCATGCTGGCCGGGGAGGACGGTATCGGCGGCATCGCTTTCGATAATTACCCGGCCGCTTACCTGATCTCAAACCTGGCTCTGGCAGTGATACTGCTGGACGGAGGGATGCGTACTAAAGCCAGTGCGTTTAAAGTTGCCCTCTGGCCGTCGTTATCGCTGGCGACCATCGGCGTGTTAGTGACTGCCGGTCTGACCGGCCTGATGGCAGCCTGGTTATTTAATCTCGACCTGATGCAGGGATTTCTGATTGGTGCCATTATCGGTTCTACCGATGCAGCTGCCGTGTTTTCCCTGCTGGGCGGTAAAGGGCTGAATGAAAGGGTCAGCTCTACCCTGGAAATTGAGTCCGGCAGCAATGACCCGATGGCCGTATTTCTGACGATTACCCTGATAGAAATGATCCACAAAGGACAAAGCGGACTGGATATGATGTTCCTGGTGCATCTGGTGCAGGAGTTTGGTCTCGGGATTGTGTTTGGGATTGGTGGCGGTGTTGCTATCCAGCAATTAATTAACCGGATTTCATTGCCAGCCGGTTTATATCCCCTGCTGGCTGTCAGTGGCGGTATTCTGGTGTTTGCCTTCACCACCCTGATGGAAGGCAGCGGTATCCTGGCGGTTTATCTGTGTGGCTGCTGGCTGGGTAACCGGCCGGTACGTAACCGCCACGGCATACTGCAGACTTTCGATGGTATGGCCTGGTTAAGCCAGATCGGCATGTTTATCGTTCTCGGGTTACTGGTGGTTCCTACGGATTTATGGCATATCGCTGTTCCGGCAATGTTACTGTCATTGTGGCTGATTTTTATTGCCCGTCCGTTGTCGGTATTTGCCGGTTTACTGCCGTTCAAAAACTTTACCCTGCGCGAACGGTTTTTTATCAGCTGGGTCGGATTACGCGGCGCGGTGCCGATTATTCTCGCGGTGTTTCCGATGATGGCCGGGCTGGATAATGCCAAACTCTATTTTAATATCGCCTTTTTTGTGGTGCTGGTGTCCTTAATGCTACAGGGAACCTCACTCAGCCGGGCCGCAAAGATGGCGAAAGTGGTTGTCCCGCCGGCCGCAGAGCCTATCCAGCGTATCGGGCTGGATATTCACCCCGACAGCCCGTGGGAAGAGTTCGTTTACCAGCTCAGTGCCGATAAATGGTGCATTGGTGCCGCCCTGCGGGAGCTTGACATGCCGGAAGAGACCCGGATCGCGGCCCTGTTTCGCGATAATTTACTGATGCATCCTTCCGGATCCAC
Organism: Tatumella sp. JGM94; assembly: GCF_018257595.1. Taxonomy (NCBI): domain Bacteria; kingdom Pseudomonadati; phylum Pseudomonadota; class Gammaproteobacteria; order Enterobacterales; family Erwiniaceae; genus Tatumella; species Tatumella sp. JGM94. The sequence goes on from NZ_JAERJN010000001.1 coordinate 235,136, forward strand.
GCGTCTGAAAGAGGGTGATATTCTGTGTGTCATCGGTCGTGAAAAAGACTTACCGGCACTGGGCAAAATGTTCAGTGAGAGTCCGCCGGTTGCCCTTGAACAACGCTTCTTTGGTGATTTTATTCTCGATGCCGGTACTGATCTGTTCGATATTGCTCAGGTTTACGGTCTCGAACTGGATCAGGATATTCAGCCACATCAGCCGGTGGCAAAAATAATCGCTCAGCAACTGGGGGGGATCCCGGTGGTTGGCGACCAGCTCGAATGGCTTAATGTGATTTGGACAATTGCCGAAAAAGAAGATAACCGGATTGTCAAAGTAGGTGTCAGAATGATGGAAAATCCGTCGTAAGCGGTCACCGCTCAGAATCATACAGCGGGTAAACGTTTGCCCGTTAAAAAACCTTATTTAGCACTTCCGGCTACCGTGGAAAAACGGTAGTCTTGTGCGCTTTTCTTCGGGTCACCTGCATAATTTATGAATAAATATACGCTGTTACTGCTGAGTCTGGTTTTACTGGCCCCGCTGGGTATTGACCTGTATCTTCCCACGCTGCCACAGGTGGCTGCCGGACTGGATACCCCGGTCAGCAATATACAATCGACTATCCCGCTTTTTCTGCTGGTGATGGGGCTGGGCCAGCTGGTTACCGGTCCGCTGGTGGATAATTTTGGCCGTAAACCCGTGGCAATAGCCGGTCTGACTCTGTATATCGCCGGCAGTCTGATGGCGGCCCTTGCTTGCCACTGGCCGTTATTTTTAACTGCCAGAATTATCCAGGGATGTGCTGTCTGTTGTACTGCCGTAGTGGCATTCAGCGGCGTTCGTGACCGGCTTAGCGGAGATCAAGCAGCCAGAACCTTCGGTTTTCTTAACGGCGCATTAAATATTGTCCCGGCACTGGCTCCCCTGCTGGGGGGGACACTGGCCGAATTCTGGGGGTGGCGTGCACCCTTCGGATTTCTGATGTTTTATGGCCTGCTGACTGGCGTGATTATCTTCCTGTATTTGCCGGAAACCCGTCCGCACAATACTCTGAAAGTCCCCTTTTTCCCACTGAAACAATATGCCGCCATACTGTCAAACCCGCGGTTTATCTGTTTCTCGCTGGCGAATGCCGGGGCTCTGGGCATGGTCCTGACCTATGTTTCTCTGGCGCCGGATGTGCTGATGGAAAAAGGCGGTTTATCCCCTTTTACCTTCGCCTTAGCCTTTGGCGCTAACGGCCTGTGGATTATGCTGGTCAGCAGCGTGGTCAGTTTTGTTATCCGCAAAGCCGGCCGGCCTTTCTGTCTGCTGTTTGGCAGCCTGTGCATGCTGTTTGCTGCAGGGATGTTAAGCGGGGAAATACTGTTTTTCAATGAAGCTGCCCGTCAGTACTGGCTGAGTTATATGTTACCGGTGGCGGTAGCAGTGGCAGGGCTGGCATTTATCATCGGCCCGGCTACCAGTTATGCACTGGAACCTTACCAGCAGCAGGCCGGTATGGCCTCCGCATTACAGGGATTTATTCAGATGGCGGGCGGTGCCGGCGGCAGCCTCTGGGTTCTGGCCTTGCCACTGAGCCCGCAACAGGCGCTGACGGCAATGATGCTGGCGGGCTCAGTTCTGGCGATCATTGCCTGGTATTGCAGTCACCGGGTAAAAGGAACGCTCCGGGAACTGTAGTATCACTGTCTCAGCCGGTTTCCGGCTGAGACAGTGACCGCTTACAGAAGCCGGAAGGGTACCCGTGGTGCAACGGCACATAACAGTTCATAACCTACCGTTCCGCATGACTGCGCCACATCATCTGCCGGTACCTGTTGCCCCCACAGTTCGACAACAGACCCGATATGTGCCGCGGGACAGGGAGCCAGGTCTATCATCATCATATCCATCGACACCGCTCCCAGGGTGCGTGTCATAACACCGTCAACAGCGACAGGTGTTCCGCTCGGCGCATGACGGGGATAGCCATCGGCATACCCGCAAGCCACTATCCCTATTTTATGCTCAGAGGCGGCATGATAGCGGTAGCCATAACCCACCCCTTCTCCCGGGGTTAACTGCTGAATACCAATAATTTCGCTGTGCAGCCCCATCACCGGCTTCAGTCCTGTTCCGGCAATATCCTGCCAGTTACCGGAAGGCGAAACGCCGTACAGAATGATCCCCGGCCTGATCCACTGATGGTGGGTTTCGGGGTGCCAGAGCGTGGCCGCAGAGTTAGCAAAACAACGCGCGGGGACGCTCCCTAAACCGGCAGCAGCCTGCGCCATCAGAGCAACCGGCTGATCGACTCCGTCGCTAAGCTCCGCCCGCGCAAAATGTGTCATCAGTGTCATTTCACCGACATTGTCTAATGCAGCCAGCCGGTTCCAGACCTCCGGGACCTGATCCGGACGAAAACCGAGACGGTTCATACCGCTGTTCACTTTGACATAGATATCAAGGGGGGCAGATAACCGGGCATTTGCCAGTGCGGTAATTTGCCATTCACTGTGTACGCTGGTGGTCAGCCGATAACCATCCAGCAGTGCGAGATCGGCTGCTTTAAAAAAGCCTTCCAGTAATAGCAACGGCTTCTGCCAGCCACTTTCGCGTAACTGAATAGCTTCTTCATAATTCAGCAGAGCAAAGCCATCACTCTCTGACAATGCAGTGTAGCAACGGGAAATACCATGCCCGTAGGCATTAGATTTCACAACAGACCAGACTTTTGCAGCAGGTGCAGCCTGTTTTACTATGGCTAAATTATGCTGTAGCGCCTGCTGGCTGACGGTTGCGATAATCGGTCGTGACATACAATTCTCCGGAAAACCTTAACGGGCAATACTTGTTTTTTTAGGTAATGACGGGTTATCAAAACCAGGTAAATAACGCATCACGGATAAATCATCAGCGGCAATATCCGGTGTTTTACCGGAAATAATATCGGCGATTAATTTCCCGGAGCCACAGGCCATTGTCCAGCCCAGAGTGCCATGTCCGGTATTCAGGAACAGGTTAGCTAATGGTGTCCGTCCGACAACCGGGGTACCATCCGGGGTCATCGGCCGCAGCCCGGTCCAGAAAGTCGCCTGTTCAATCTTGCCACCTTCAGGATAAAGATCACTGACCACCATCTCCAGCGTTTCTCTGCGGGCAGGTAACAGTTTGGTGTTAAATCCGACAATTTCAGCCATTCCGCCCACCCGGATCCGGTCATCAAACCGGGTAACAGCTATTTTGTAGGTTTCGTCGAGTACCGTAGACAGCGGAGCGGCGTGGTAATTTTTCACCGGAATCGTCAGGGAATATCCTTTCAGAGGATAAACAGGAATGGCGACAATATCTTTCAGTAATGCCGTTGAATAAGAACCGCAAGCGACAATATAACGGTCGGCAGTCAGCGTTTCGTCGCCACACTGAACACCGCTGATGCTGTTTCCTTCGCGTAATAACCGGTCAACCGTCATATTATAACGAAATACCACCCCGGCCTGTTGCGCCATCGCCGCCAGTCGCTGAGTAAAGAGTTTACAGTCACCGGTTTCATCGTTCGGCAATTGTAATCCGCCGGTCAGTTTATGCTGTGTTGCCGCCAGGGCCGGTTCAATGGAAGCTAATTCGGCGGCCTGCAGTAATTTATAAGGCACCCCGGCCTGTTTAAGCACTTCAATATCTTTTACGGCATTAGCAAGTTGTTGTTCAGTCCGGAATAATTGTAATGTGCCGCCCTGGCGCCCTTCATAATGAATCCCGGTAGTGGCGCGCAGTTCTTTAATACAATCACGGCTGTATTCGGCAATCCTGACCATGCGACTTTTATTTTGCTGGTAATGCGGCAGCGTACAATTCTTCAGCATTTGCCACATCCACTGCAACTGAAATGACGAACCATCCGGGCGAACAGACAACGGAGAATGACGCTGGAACATCCATTTCAGCGCTTTTAATGGAATACCGGGCGCTGCCCACGGAGAGGCATACCCGGGCGAAATTTGCCCGGCATTTCCGGCACTGGTTTCTTCAGCCGGCCCGCTGCTGCGATCGATCACTGTGACTTCATGGCCCGCCTGAGCAAGATACCAGGCGCTGGTCACCCCGACCACCCCACTTCCGAGAATAAGCACTTTCATTACAACCCCCGCAGCATAAAATACCAGGTCATTGGTTATCAGGTAGCGATATACACTGATAGATCAATGGCTATTAAATTAAGTCTATTTCACCTTGTTTTTATCTTTCTGGTAACAAAAATTCGCAGTTTTTTGCATATTCAGCAGTTAAGGTGGTTTTATATTAAAAATTAGTAGTTAATTATGCGGGGATGAGTTTTCAGAAACGATGTCAGAATTTTAATATGCTGCCATATATTATCCTTATATACGGGATATTATTCTGTATAGCTGTACGGAATTTAACTTTTGGCAGAAAAAATAGCCCGCGGGAAGTCTGCACCCGTTTTTGTGCCAGTTTTTACCCTGCCCTGACCTGAACTTGCAAAGTATCAGCTATCCTTAAATTATCCCTGAAACGTGGAAACATATCAGGATGATGACAGGCGATCACTCACTGCCGATAAACGAGGTGCGCTATGACAACCCTTTTTGATGCCCCTTCCTTCCGCCCGGCCAGGCTGAGTGACGGCCCGGACTGGACCTTTGAGCTGCTTGAGACTTACCTGTCGGAAATTGACCGTGTTGCCGGCTACTACCGGCTGGAAACTTACCCCCATCAGATAGAGGTTATTACCGCCGAACAAATGATGGATGCCTGCTCCAGTATTGGTATGCCGATTAATTATAGCCACTGGTCATTTGGTAAAACGTTTATTGAAACAGAGCAGCGCTATAAACAAGGTCAGCAGGGACTGGCTTATGAAATTGTCATCAACTCAGATCCCTGCATCACTTATCTGATGGAAGAAAATACCCTTACCATGCAGGCGCTGGTGATGGCACATGCCTGTTATGGACACAATTCCTTTTTCAAAAATAACTATTTATTCCGCAGCTGGACCGATGCCGGTTCAATTGTCGATTATCTGTTATTCGCCCGTAACTATATTGCCGAATGCGAAGAAAAATACGGTATCGAAGCGGTGGAACAACTGCTGGACTCCTGCCATGCATTAATGAACTATGGTGTGGACCGTTATAAACGCCCGCAGAAGATTTCACTACAGGAAGAGCAAGCCCGCCAGCAAAGCCGCGAAGATTATTTGCAACAGCAGGTGAATAACCTGTGGCGTACTTTACCCCGCACGGAAAAACCGGCGCTTACCGCACAGCGGCAACGCTATCCGGCGGAGCCCCAGGAAAACCTGCTGTATTTTATGGAAAAAAATGCGCCACTGCTGGCGCCCTGGCAGCGGGAGATCCTGCGGATTGTTCGTAAAATAAGCCAGTATTTTTATCCGCAAAAACAAACTCAGGTGATGAATGAGGGCTGGGCCACGTTCTGGCACTACACCCTGCTGAATCATCTGTATGACGAAGGAAAAGTCAGTGAACGTTTTATGCTGGAATTTTTACACAGTCATACCAATGTTGTGGCTCAGCCGGCCTACAACAGCCAGTGGTATAACGGGATTAATCCCTATGCGCTGGGGTTTGCGATGTTCCGTGATATTAAACGTATCTGTCAGCAACCGACCGCCGAAGATTACGCCTGGTTCCCGGATATCGCCGGCAGCGACTGGCTGGATACGCTGCATTTCGCCATGCGTGAATTCAAAGATGAAAGTTTTATCAGTCAGTTTCTTTCGCCGCAGGTAATACGCGATCTGCGTCTGTTTTCGGTGGCTGATGACGATCAGAAAAATTATCTGGAAATTTCTGCGATACACGATGAGCAAGGATACCGGACTATCCGCCAGCAGCTGTCAGCCCAGTATAATCTGAGTCATCGCGAACCAAACATTCAGGTGCTGGACGCAGACCTGCGAGGAGACCGCTCACTGACATTACATTATATCCCCCAAAACCGGGCCCCGCTGGGCAGCAACACGGATGAAGTGATGAAACATATCCACCGCCTGTGGGGGTTTGATGTCCGGCTGGAACAGCAAAATGATGACGGCAGCGTTGAGCTACTGGCTCGCTGCCCGTCCCGTCAGACTGGTTAAGCCGCACCGTTGCCGGCAGGGATATTCTGTATCCTGCGCCAGAGCTGACGGCTGGTATCACCATACTGACAAACCAGCTGTACTACCTGTTGCCTGTTCACTTCCGGCAGGCAGAGCTCATGTAATGCATGATAAAACTCACAGGCCAGATCGCGGGCTTCCGGATGTGAAAAACACAGGGTTGCAGCACGGCTATATAAACCACTCAGCCCGTTAATTATCAGCCCGTAGACCAGATTACCTGAGGCAAAGGCCAGCCCGCGGAATACCTGACAGTCAATATCGCTGTAACGTTTCCCCTGCCTCCAGGCTTGCAACGCTCCGCTCAGGATCTGCCGGGACTGCTCAGGGTTATGCCCCACAGCATGGCTGATAAAGACAGCCGCAATACTGGTTCGCACCGATAACAGATTATCGATTAATTGCGGAGTACTTTCAGGATCAAGCCTGCTCAGGGTATTGAGAATATTCAGGCCTGAAGTATCCAGTACATTATTGACCCGGGTTGGTTTCCCGTGCCGGATGGTCAGCCAGCCATCACGGGCAAGGCGCTGCAGGACTTCACGCAATGTCGTGCGGGTCACCCCAATCAGATCGGCCAGCTCGCGTTCGGCAGGAAGCACAGAGCCGGGCGGGAAACGGCGATTCCAGATACTCTCGATAATATATTCTTCGGCAATCCCTGCCGGACTTTGTGCGTTTATCAGCATCATCTGTGCTCTCTTACCAGCCATGGTGTTATCATTGCATCATAACAAAAGCGTTATTTGTCATATAGCATCACCGGGGCAACAAAAGGCGATCACTGTCAATAAAACCAACACTGCGGGGCCGTTTTGCCGTACAATTCTTAATCCCCCGGCATAAGAGTGGCTGACATTTACCCCGCCCTGTAACTGTGATAGTGGTGGATTATTTGTCATTTTGGTTTACACTGCCGGGTATATGAATTGAACAAGGAAAACAGTATGTTGCGATTGTTAAACCGTTGTTCTAAGGGCCGTTCCGCCTGGGCACTTCTGGCCCTGACCGCTCTGGCTTTAGAACTCACGGCACTGTGGTTTCAGCATGTTATGGGGCTGAAGCCTTGCGTAATGTGTATTTATGAGCGCTGTGCCTTACTGGGGGTTCTGCTGGCAGGCATTGTCGGCGCAATTGCACCGGCAACGCCGTTGCGTTTTGTCGGTATCATTGGATGGCTGATTGCTGCGGGGGAAGGTCTGCGCCTGTCCTGGGAACATACCATGTTACAGCTTCATCCGCCGCTGTTCGCCACTTGCGATTTTATGGCCCGCTTCCCTTCCTGGCTACGTCTGGATAAATGGGTACCCGGCATGTTTGTTGCCAGCGGCGATTGCCTGGATCGCAGCTGGACCCTGTTCAGCCTTAGTATGCCCCAGTGGCTGGTGGTTGTTTTTGCCGTATATCTGTTGATCGGTGTTCTGGTATTCATCGCCCAGCTGAAAAACTTCAGTCGTCAGAGATAGTTTCCCGTAGCCGGCAATGGCTGCGTTTCAGCAGCCATTTTTATCCGGACGATCAATAATATGATCTTCCCAGTTACGCACTTCACTTTCCCGCACCGCGATATAACGCACAGAAATCCGTTTAGCATGCATCTCTCTGGCAGAACCGGTCAGCAACGGGTGCCAGTCCGGTAATGATTTACCTTCCGCGAGTAAACGATAGCCACAGGTCCGGGGAAGCCATGAGAAGGTCGGCAGATTTTCACGGGTCAGTTTAATGCAATCCGGCTCATACTCGAAGCGGGTAGCGTAGTGCTTACAACGGCAGCTTTTTATGTTTAATAAATTACAGGCCACATTAGTAAAATAGATTTCATCCGTATCTGCGTCCTGTAATTTATTCAGACAACACTGTCCGCAACCATCACAAACAGATTCCCACTCTTCATCAGTCATCTGATCGAGGCTTTTGGTTTGCCAGAAAGGAGGGTTTGTCATCATAAGTTAAGTCTCTTTATACAAATCGGCCGCCCGTTATAAAGAGTCATCGCCCGATATGCAAGTACTACAGCACCCTGGTAGTCACGGCGCAGTCAGCAAAAGAGACGCTGAGCGAATCCCCCGATAGCAGCGGACCCACCCCTTCCGGGGTCCCGGTTAAGATAATATCACCGGGACGTAAGGTGAAAAATCGCGACATATAAGCGATTAATGGCACAATTTTATACATCATATCGCGGGTATTTCCCGACTGTCGAATATCGCCATTAATCTCCAGGGCCAGTGGGGTACTCTGCGCATCACCGCTGAACTCCACTGCCGGAACAAATCCGGAGACCGGGCAGGAGTTATCAAATCCTTTAGATTTTTCCCACGGCTGCCCTTTCTTTTTCAGCCCTGCCTGAATGGTGCGTAGCGTTAAATCGAGTGCAACCCCGTAACCGGCAATCGCCGGTAAGACCTGATCTTCGCGGGCGTTTTGCAGCGTGCTGCCGATCAACACGGCCAGTTCCACTTCATGATGAATTTCACCCAGTTCTGATAATAACTTCAGCGGCTGGCGTAAATCACAAAGTGCAGTTTCCGGTTTGATGAATAGCACCGGCTCTTCCGGCGTAATACTGCCCATTTCACTGATATGTCTGGCGTAGTTACTGCCAACACACACCACTTTTCCGGCAGGCAGATTCAGTAATTCACCCTGCCAGTTACGATGCTGGTACATGTTATGTCCTCGTTAGCATAAGAAAGTGATCAACCCTGTTATACTTAGCAAGAAAACCAGTAAAAGAAAATAGCCCGCAGGATGACGTTTTCCCCGCCCCTTCTTCTCAGCAAGCCTCACCACCGGGTGAAATTAACCTGCTGCCAGCTATTGTATTAATTATGCGCACAATGAATCATACCGGGGATGGTAATAACGCCGCGCAGAATACTGGTTATAATTACAGAGGAATCTGAATAATTATTTTTCTTTGTTTTCCAGATGCATTTTAAGTAAGTCTTCTGGCGGTGGCGGGACCTGTAAATAATAACCTTTATCCTGTAATTCCTGCTTAACTTTATTGATATCGGCACTGCCCAGTTTCTCACGGCTGGCAAGGGATATCACCATCGCCAGCACCGGTTTACCAAAACCTTTAAGTAACTCTTGCGGGACGCGGGAAAAATCATCTTTTTTCTCGATATACAGATAAGTCTGATCCCGAAGGGCACTTCTGTAAATGGCACAAAACATATTTTTCTCCGAATTAATCTCTGTGGTGACTTGCCTGAATAATAGTGTAACTATAACATGACAGGAGTCATTCGAATATTGAACCTTCTGGGCCAGGGGCGGATTATTTAATCGCTTGTTCAGAAATAAAACTGCCATTACAGGACTGAGTCGGGACAGATGTCGCAAACGCCAATCGAACTTAAAGGCAGCAGTTTTACTTTATCTGTTGTCCATCTTCACCATTCACAACCTGGGGTGATTCGTCAGGCGCTTCAGGAAAAAATTGCTCAGGCGCCGGCATTTCTTAAAAATGCCCCGGTGGTACTGAATATTTCATCGTTATCCGCCGGGGTTAACTGGCCGAAGATGCAACAAGCCATCGTGGAAACCGGCTTACGGATTGTCGGAATCAGTGGCTGCAAAGACGAGCAGCTGAAATTACTGATTCAGGCGGCTGGTTTACCGGTACTTACGGAAGGTAAAGAAGCACGCAACCCCCGCGAAAGTGAACCGCAACCGGAGCCGGTCATAGCCGCACCGGTCGCTGACAGTGAAAAATTCGCTAAAACTCGCATAATCCATACCCCGGTACGTTCAGGGCAGCAAATATATGCTAAAAATGCTGACTTAATCGTGACCAGCAGCGTCAGTGCAGGTGCAGAACTTGTCGCTGATGGTAATATTCATATTTACGGAACAATGCGTGGCCGCGCCCTGGCAGGCGCCAGCGGTGATCAAAACGCAGGTATCTTCTGTACACATTTAGCGGCTGAACTGGTTTCTATTGCCGGGGAATACTGGATTATGGATCAAATTCCCGCCGAATTTTTTGGCCAGGCAGCCCGTTTGTCATTAACCGACGGTGTATTGTCGATAAAGACTCTTAATTAGACCCCTTTTCTATTGTTAAGGAAATCATTATATATGGCACGCATTATTGTAGTTACATCTGGTAAAGGGGGCGTTGGCAAGACCACGTCAAGCGCGGCCATCGCAACGGGTTTAGCGCAAAAAGGTAAGAAAACCGTGGTTATCGATTTCGATATCGGTTTGCGTAACCTCGATTTAATCATGGGCTGTGAACGCCGCGTAGTCTATGACTTTGTTAACGTTATTCAGGGAGATGCCACCCTCAACCAGGCGTTAATCAAAGATAAACGGACGGAAAATCTGTTTATTCTTCCCGCATCACAAACCCGTGATAAAGATGCCCTTACCTATGAGGGGGTTGAAAAAGTACTGGATGAACTGTCGACGATGGCGTTCGACTTTGTGGTCTGTGATTCACCGGCAGGCATCGAGGCCGGAGCCTTAATGGCCCTCTATTTTGCCGACGAAGCGGTGATTACGACCAACCCTGAAGTTTCTTCTGTACGTGACTCCGACCGGATTCTGGGTATTATCGCCTCGAAATCACGCCGTGCCGAAAAAGGTCAGGATCCGGTAAAAGAACATTTACTGCTTACCCGCTATAACCCCGGACGTGTCAGCCGCGGAGATATGTTAAGCATGGAAGATGTACTGGAAATACTGCGCATTCCACTGGTGGGAGTTATCCCGGAAGACCAGTCGGTATTACGTGCGTCCAACCAGGGTGAGCCTGTTATTCTGGACACCGTTTCAGATGCGGGCAAAGCCTACGCTGACACCGTCGATCGCTTACTCGGCGAAGAACGTCCCTTCCGCTTTATTGAAGAAGAGAAGAAGGGTTTCCTAAAACGCCTGTTCGGGGGATAAGCCATGGCATTACTTGATTTCTTTTTATCCCGTAAGAAAAATACTGCAAATATCGCCAAAGAAAGATTACAAATTATTGTTGCTGAACGTCGTCGTGGTGATAGTGAACCCCACTACCTGCCACAACTGAAGCGCGATATTCTGGAAGTGATTTGCAAATATGTAAAAATTGATCCGGATATGGTTACCGTACAACTGGATCAAAAAGGAGAGGACATTTCCATTCTTGAGCTGAACGTTACCTTACCGGAAGCTGAAGAAGCGGCGAAATGATCCTGCACCGCCGACAGTAATGCCGCCTGATAAAGCGGCATTCGTCTGCGGATTATTTACCGTCAATAATGGCGGTAATTTCCTGCCCCATCAGTTCTCCCCGCCAGCCTTTAAGTAACTCAGGCGTTTTGCTACGGGGCTTTATATGCCAGTGTTCACTAAGTACCTGGTTAATTTGCCGGCGTGAAGCCAGCAATTCCTGGCTGAAACCACTGCGTTCGCTGATGGTTTTAATGCAGCTTTTCAGCTCCTTAAACAGCGTTTTATATCCCGGGCAGTCAATCAGGTTTTTTATTGGCGCAGGCAGCTGATCTTCTGCGATATCCTGAGCCTCTGCTACCAGCCGGAGCAGTGTCTGGCCATGAAAACGAATTTCCGGCCCGGCCAGTCCCAGCTGCTGAAGTTCACCGAGGGAGCCCGGTAAGTAGCGCGCCACCTTCCACAGGTTTTCTTCTTTTACTACAAAGTTAACTGCCATATCTTTGCGACGCGCATAATCCAGACGCCATTCGGCCAGTTTCTGCAGAGCTGCCAGCTGACGCGGGCGTAATTGCCATGCCTGACTGATTTCACACCAGGCTTGTGCGGCAGGTTGAATATCCTTACGCCGTTCGCACAGCATTGCACATTCACTTAACGCTTTATCCAGCACCTGCTGATCTCTGGCCTGCTGATGTAACTGACCGGCAATCGGCAGCAAATAGCCAACATCTGCCGCCGCATACTCACACTGACGTTCGGTGAGCGGCCTGGCAAGCCAGTCGGTTCGCGATTCACTTTTATCCAGCTCAACCCCGGTAAACTGTGCAACCATCGCCGCAAAGCCCAGTGACATAGGGTAACCAAGAAACGCTGCCAGAATCTGAGTATCAACCATCGGTGACGGTAATACGGAAAAACGGTTCAGGAATACCTCTAAATCTTCACCGCCCGCATGCAGATATTTAATCACTCCGCTATCGGTTAACAACGTAATAAAAGGTTGCCAGTCGGTAATATGCAGCGGGTCAATCAATGTCAGTGTCTGACCATCAAATAACTGAATCAGGCCTAATTGCGGGTAGTAAGTACGGGTACGGACAAACTCCGTATCCAGTGCAACAGCATCATGTTCAAGGGCGGCCTGGCAGACCACCGCCAGTTGTTGGTCGGTGTCGATAAGTTGATAATTCAAAACAGCATTCTCTCTTACTGTGGAAATTCTTCACAGCGATGACAAAAACAAAAACGCCGGTCAGCCCGGCGTTTACATATAAAGATGCCAGCATAATCCTCAGGGATCAGCAATGACACCACTACGAAGTTCACGACGTAAAATTTTCCCGATATTACTTTTCGGCAGCGCATCACAAAACTCGATCTGCCGCGGAATTTTATAGCCTGTCAGATTTTTACGACAATGGTCAAGTAACTCTTCACGGGTGAGGGATTTATCTCTGGCGACCACAAACGCTTTGACTGCTTCACCGGTCTTGTCACTGGGTACGCTGATCACCGCCGCCTCGGCGACTTTATCCAGAGACAGAATCACCGCTTCAACCTCACAGGGGTAAACGTTAAACCCGGAGACCAGAATCATATCTTTTTTTCGGTCAACGACCCGGATAAAGCCCTGCTGGTCAGCAGTCACAATATCGCCGCTACGCAGCCAGCCATCGCTGAATACTGCCGCCGTTTCTGCCGGCTGGTTCCAGTAGCCTGCCATTACCTGCGGTCCTTTAATTAGCAGCTCTCCGCGTTCGCTCTGCCCCCGTTCATTACCCTGTTCATCAACAATTTTAATCTCTGTTGAAGGCACAGGAATGCCCACACTGCCGGTATGTTCCCTGCTGTTACAGGGGTTGACCGCCACCAGCGGGGAGCATTCTGTCAGTCCATAACCTTCCAGCAGGTAATTACCGGTCAGCGCATGCCATTGTTCTGCCACACTGCGGGTCACGGACATTCCTCCCCCGACCGTGAGTTTCAGGGAAGAAAAATTCAGCTTTCTGAAATCCGTACTGGCCAGCAAAGTATCAAATAAGGTGTTTACTCCGGAAATTGCCGTAAAACGGTAACGACTGAGGGTTTTAATCATTCTTCGGGTATCAAGCGGATTGGTAACTAACAGATTACAGCCCCCTTTTTCAAGGAATAACAGGCAATTCACAGTCAACGCAAAAATATGGTACAGCGGTAATGCAGTAACAATCATCTCTTCACCGGATACCAGTACCCCGCCATACATGGCTTTTATCTGTTCCAGATTCGCCTGCAGGTTACGGTGTGTCAGCATTGCGCCTTTTGCCCGTCCGGTGGTACCGCCGGTATACTGCAATAAAGCAACATCATGGGGATGTAGCTCAGGGCGATGATAAGTCAGCGACTGACCACGCTGAAGGCAGTGCCGGTAGCTGCGGGCATCCGGCAAAAATCCGCCCGGCCGGTACCCTTTGATAAACCTGACCGCCAGATTCACCAGGCTGCGCTTTGGCCAGCGGAGCCCGTCACCCGGCGATGTCACTATGATATGTCTGAGCCGCGTATCCGCCATCACCTGCTGTAAGGTGGCAACAAAGCTGCTGATAATAACAATAACTTCAGCACCGCTGTCAGCCAGCTGATGGCGCAATTCTGCAGGCTTATAGCGCGGATTAACGTTGACCACGATCATCCCGGCCCGCAGCGCCCCGAATAGCGCCACCGGAAACTGTAAGGTATTCGGTAACATCAGCGCCAGCCGGGTCCCTTTCGCCAGTTTCAGTGCCTGTTGCAGATAAGCGGCGAAAGCACGGCTTTGCTGTTCCAGCTGCCGGAACGTCAGGGTCTGTCCCATACTGATATAGGCAGGTTTATGGTTGTAGCGCTGGACTGACTGTTCAAAAACATCAAGTAATGACTGACAATGATCAGCATTAATCTCCGGTAACACATTATCAGGGTAATGTGCTAACCAGGGTTTCTTCCGTGTATCCGCCTGTAAGGCCATGGTAATCCCTCGCCATTGTTCAATGAGACTGACGTGCCCGATAGTCACTGTACGGGATATCCGCCACCCTCTGTATGATCCGGAAAATCCGCAGTAATCCGGACTGCGGGCTTTCCGGTCAGCTTTCTGCTATTCGGTCAGATAAGTCTGTACCGGTGCAGGACCCGGGTTATAAAACCCCCACCAGGGGTTTCCGCCCGGGTATCCATGCCGGTAATGCCCCGGCCCCGGGCCATACCCTATCCAGGGGTCTATTGGCATCGGCGGGGTCATTACCTGACTGGCCAGTCGCCAGCGCTGATAGCCGGTGACATTAATGACCAGAAAATCATAACTGGCCTGGCCTATTTTTCCTTTCTCCGTACCGCGGATATTCCCCAGTACCGTCAGATACTGGTTATTGAAATCAACCGGGTCAACAAAGCCGTTAATATCGGCATAAATTCGGCCAACAGTGGCTGATCCCAGTACTGGCCGGGCGCTGTCATCCAGAGGCTGTACGGCCAGCTCGATACGGGTCAGACCGTTTCGGTTGATCACCTGAACCACTTTGCCGCCAAACCGTGATTCCTGGCCGGTGTATAACTGCGGGGCATTCATAACCTGTGACAGGTTCTGCTGTGGCTGAGGTGAAATACCACGAATACTCTGAGGCACGGTGACGCATCCGGCCAGCAATAACACGGACATCAGCATAAGTGCCGGACATCCCTTACTCAAACTAAACATAGTAATCTCCTGAATATTACAGGGTCAGACAGCACAAATTATCACCGGTTGCAGCCAAACCTTATCTGCCCGGTAATTTTTTCCATGTCACTTCATTACGTAAATAGACAGGTTCAATCGCGGCGACATCAGATAATGCGCCTTTACGCCACTGATTAATCGCCAGCGGCAGCATGTCTGCTGCGCACGGCAGTTCTGCGTCGCTGGCCGTCAGTTGCAGGCAATGCTCCTGTTGCAGTTGCGGGTAAGCCTGCCAGCCTGTCCCGGCAGTCACCCATGCCCCCGATAACTGTTGCATACGCTGTTGCGCTTGCTGCGGACTGAGCACCTGCTCAGTTTCACTGCCCTGCCATTCTCCCTGAGCATCACGCTGATACTCGGCCCAGTAAACTTCACCCATCCGTGCATCAATCGCCGTCAGCACCCGGCTTGCCTGCTGGCCACGCCAGGCGCCTTCGGCGAGGGTAGCAAGGGTCGATACCCCAATCATCGGTAAATCGGCCCCCAGAGCCAGTCCCTGTGCAATGCCGATACCGATACGTACCCCGGTAAAACTGCCCGGACCACGGCAAAAAACCAGCGCATCCAGATCGGTCAGTGTCAGTTGCTGACCTTCCAGTAACTCAGAGACCAGCGGCAAAATTCTGCGTGTATGGTCACGCGGAGCGATCTCAAAACGGGCATCCTGCTGTTGCTGATTAAAAATAGCCGCCGAACAGGCTTCTGTAGCCGTGTCCAGGGCGAGTAACTTAAGTTTTGAGATATCTTGCATAATTTTTTGTAATTAATAAAAGTGAAGTCTTAACCTGCCGCACAGTCACGCGCCAGCAGTCCGTTTTCATTGTCTGTTGCCTATCCGCAACAGACAGTATAATTGTCATTGCGCTGACAAATGAACGTTATTCGCAATAAAATGCTAGCGGGACAGCGTCCGCCCGGCCCTGATAAACTGCTCAGCCGCCCCTAAATCGCGGGTACGCGGGCAATCCGGCAGGCTATTGATAAACAATGCCCCGTAAGGCCGTGAAACCAAACGCATATCACAGATTACCAACACACCACGATCAGTTTCATCACGAATTAACCGGCCTGCCCCCTGTTTCAGAGCGATCACCGCATCAGGCAGCTGCACTTCATCAAAAGGATCGGCACCCCGGTGCCGGGCGTCTTCCATACGGGCTTTCAGCAGCGGGTCTTCCGGTGACGTAAAAGGCAGTTTATCGATAATCACCAGCGATAACGCATCCCCCCGGACATCCACCCCTTCCCAGAAACTGCTGGTTGCCACCAGTAAGGCATTACCGGCCTCAATAAACTGCTGTAAAATTTGTCCTTTGCTGGTTTCACCCTGCAATAATACCGGTAATGTCAGCACCTGGCGGAACTCCGCGGCCAGTTCGCGCATCATCTGATACGAGGTGCAAAGAAAGAAACAACGTCCCTGATTAGCTTCAATTAAGGGGGCCAGCATTTTCACCAGTTGCTTCGCTACCCCCGGCCGCCGGGTCTCCGGCAGGTTACGTGGCACGCACAATAAGGCCTGGCGGGCATAATCGAACGGGCTGTTGAGGATCATCTGCCTGGCACCGTTAACCCCGAGCCGCCCGGCGAAATGGTCCATTTTGCCATTTACCGCTAAAGTCGCAGAGGTAAAGATCCACGAGGCTTTTCTCGCATCGACGACTTCACGGAACCTTTCAGCCACCGATAAGGGCGTCAGGGCCAGGGTGAAATGACGGGATGAACATTCATACCAGTAGCTGAAACCAGGCTGATCCGTATTACTGATACGTTTCAGGCGTGTCCGGTATTGAGCCGCCCTTTCAAAAGCCGCATCCAGCAGCGCAGAACGCCCCAGCGACAGCTTTATCACGTCGTAACACAGCTCCAGGGCATCATCCAGCAGCACCAGCATCCGCGCCACATTTTGCTGCTGTAATAATTCCCGTAAATTACCGCGAAACCCCGGGTCGCCAAGGATCATCCGGAAATCCTGGCTGGCCTGAGACAGCCGGTCGGCCGCCTTTTGCAACTGTTGCATATCGCGGACCTCAGTACGGTAGGCAATAATGATATCTTTTGCCAGGTCCTGCAGTTGCCGGCCGGAAATCTGCTGCCCGAAATACTGGCTGGCAATATCCGGTAGCTGATGGGCTTCATCAAAAATCATGACGTCTGCATCCGGAATCAGCTCAGCAAAACCACTTTCCTTCACCACCAAATCCGCCAGAAACAGGTGATGGTTAACCACCACAATGTCTGAATCCATAGCCCGTTTACGGGCTTTAACCACAAAACAGTCGTTATAACGCGGACAATCGCTGCCCAGACAGTTATCGTTGGTACTGGTCACCAGCGGCCACAACGGGCTGTCCTCAGCAACAGTGCCGCAATGACTGATATCCCCGTCCACGGTCGCTGATGACCAGCCACGGACACTGACCAGGTCAGTCAGCGACTGAACCGGTAAATCACCGCCGGACAGGTTCTGCTGATCCATACGTTCCAGACACAGGTAATTGGCACGGCCTTTGAGGATTGCCGTTTTACCGGTAAATGCCAGTGCCTTAACAATAGCGGGTAAATCACGACTATAGAGCTGATCCTGCAGCGCTCTGGAGCCCGTGGAGACAATGACTTTTTTGCCCGAACGTAATGCCGGGACCAGATAGGCATAGGTTTTTCCGGTGCCGGTGCCAGCTTCCACCACCAGCTCACTGCCGTCTTCTATTGCCTGTTCCACCGCCAGGGCCATCTGCCGCTGTGCTTCACGTGGCCGGAAGCCACGGATAGCATGGGTCAGTACCCCGCCGGGGGAAAAATCATCACTCACATCGCCTCCGGAATTACATTAAACGGGCTGATTATGTCAGTAATCTGCCACAGGGACTACCGGGGATGACATATTCCCCCTGATATGGCAGGCTGAGGGCCGAAAAATTAAAGGAGCAAGTCATGACTATCACCCGAATCGATCCTGAGCACCGCATGTCAGAAGCTGTGGTTTACCAGCAAACGGTCTACTATACCAGCGTCCCTGAAAACCTCGACGGCGATGCCCTTGCTCAGACCGCCGATGCACTGGCAGTGATTGACAAATTACTGGCCCGCGTCGGCTCAGACAAAAGTAAAATTCTTGATGCCACCATTTTTCTGACCGATAAAGCCGATTTTGAGGCAATGAATCAGGCATGGGATGCGTGGGTATCACCGGATAATGCACCGGTGCGCTGCACGGTACTGGCAGGACTGATGCATCCGAAATATAAAGTGGAAATTAAAATTATCGCCGCACTGTAATCGCCGGGCGATTACTCTTCGTCTTCATCTTCGTCATCTTCATCTTCAAAACGTGCCAGGCTCTGTCCGCCCTGGTGCGTTTCACGAATTTCGGCCGCAACTACGCCGATAGCTTCACCGCTCGACATACCTTCAGCAATCAGCTGATGGATACGCTCTACCGCCTGTTGCTGCTGCTCGCGGGAAAGTGCCGGTAATCCATTAAACATATCAACCTCTGTCAGCCAGCCAGCGACCTTCTGTTGCAGAGAAGATAACTGGTGTCAGTAATAAAAAAATATGTCAGGCTTAGCGCCAAATTCCCGCTATTGCCTGACGTTTATGACTCTGAAAACACTTTCTCTGGAATATTCACCCACTGCCATCAATCACTGGTTCTCGCCGATTGCGGATCAGCCCTGGGCGATGTTACTGAGTTCTGCAGCCGCCGAGCATCGCGATAATCGCTTTGATATATTGAGTGCTGCTCCGCTGACCACTCTGACCACCCATGGTCCGGAGACAAAAATTACCGAGCAGGGCCATTGCCGGGTATCAGGGGATGACCCGCTGACACTGGTGCAACAGGCGCTGGAACAACTGCCTGCAGTAACGACCCCGGACGCCGGGCTGCCTTTCTGCGGCGGAGCGCTCGGTCTGTTCGGTTATGATTTAGGCCGGCGTTTTGAACGCCTTCCGCAGCAGGCAACCCGTGATTTGTCTACCGCCGATATGGCCGTCGGTATCTATGACTGGGCCATGATAGCAGATCATCAACAACAACGCCTTACTCTGGTCAGCCTCGGGGATGTCCGGCAACGCCTGCACTGGCTTCAGCAACAGCAGGCCGCGCCGCGGGCACCGTTCAGACTGTTATCTGACTGGAAAAGTAATCTGTCATATCTTCAGTATCAGCAGTGCTTCGCCAGGGTACATGACTATATCCGTGCCGGAGACTGTTACCAGATCAACCTGGCACAACGTTTTCAGGCCGCATACCAGGGCTGTGAGTGGCAGGCCTTTGAATACTTAAGCCAGCAAAACCGTGCGCCCTTCAGTGCATTTCTGCGGTTAGAGGACAGTTGCCTGCTGAGCCTGTCCCCGGAGCGTTTTCTGCAGGTCAGCGACCGTCGCGTAGAAACCCGTCCGATTAAAGGAACCCGTCCGCGGATGGACGACCCGCAGGCAGATCAACAGCAGGCACAGCAACTGGCAACCGCGGAAAAAGATCGCGCCGAGAATCTGATGATCGTTGACCTGCTACGTAATGATATTGGCCGGGTGGCCGAACCGGGCAGTGTCAATGTACCGGAACTTTTTGTGGTTGAACCTTTTCCTGCGGTTCACCATCTGGTCAGCACCATCCGCGGCACATTACCCGCCACCACCAGCAACACCGACCTGTTACGGGCCTGTTTCCCCGGTGGCTCGATTACCGGAGCCCCGAAAATCCGTGCCATGGAAATCATTGATGAACTGGAACCTCACCGGCGTAATGCCTGGTGTGGCAGTATTGGTTATCTGAGCCGCTGCGGGAGAATGGACACCAATATCACCATCCGTACCCTGATCGCCGAACAACAACAACTGTATTGTACCGCAGGTGGCGGCATTGTTGCCGACAGTGTTATGCAGGACGAATACCAGGAAACACTGCATAAGCTGCAACGGATCCTGCCGGCACTGAAAACATTATCGGCCATCAGCACTGATGAATATTGAACAGTTTCGTCAGCGTTTCCTGTTACAGCTTCCCCCGCGAAGTCAGTCGGACAGCGCCGGGGGCCGCGAGGCCGCGGTGCTGTTACCGGTCATTGCCAGGCAAGTACCGGCTTTACTGCTGACCCGCCGCGCCGATCACCTGCGTCATCACCCGGGCCAGGTTGCCTTTCCGGGAGGTAAACGCGACCCTGGTGACCGTCATTTATACGACACCGTATTACGTGAAACCTCCGAAGAGCTGGGACTGAGCAGAGAAAATATAGAGATAATCGGTCAGTTACCCGCAGTCAGCAGCCAGACAGGATTCAGAGTGACCCCATTTGTTGCTATCCTGCCCGCAGACCTGCCGATAACACTTGACGCCGGTGAAGTTGCCGGGGTGTTCGAAATCCCGTTACTGCCCTGGTTGCACAGCCGCCATTTTTCTTCTCTGAATGTCATCCGCCGTGGCCAGCCCGCAGAAATCTGGTTCTCCGGTTATCAGCCGCATGTTATCTGGGGAATGACCGCGGGTATACTCCGCGATTTTGGCCGGCAAATACTCGGTAAATAGTCCCCTCGTTCTGCGGAGCAAGTGGTAATATATATTAATACAGATATTTACAACGGTGACGGCGATCAGGCCGGTGCTTCAGTAAGCATACCGTTTTTTTATTGCGCTGCAGATGGTTAGTACGGGAGTTTTGGTTGTGATAAGTGTCTTCGACATGTTCAAAATAGGTATTGGCCCTTCAAGTTCTCATACGGTAGGGCCGATGAAAGCTGGCAAACAGTTCGTCGATACACTGATAGCCGAAGAAAAATTATATCAGACCACCCGTATCGCAGTGGATGTTTATGGCTCCCTGTCCCTGACCGGTCATGGTCACCATACGGATATCGCTATTATTATGGGCCTCTCCGGGGCGGCCCCGGATACGGTAGATATTGATGCTATCCCGGCTTTTGTCGCCGATGTTAATCAGCGTCAGCGTTTGCTGATCGCCGGCGGGCTGCACGAAGTGGATTTCCCCCGTGAAGGAGGCATGGTCTTCCGCAGCGATAATTTGCCATTACATGAAAATGGCCTGACCCTGACCGCCTGGAACGAAGACTACTGTCTGCTGAAAAAAACCTATTATTCGGTCGGTGGCGGTTTTATTGTCGATGAACAGCAATTTGGCCAGTCGACGTTAGAGAATGTACAGGTGCCCTATGCTTTTAATTCAGCCAAAGAACTGTTGTCCGGTTGCCATACTACCGGGCTTTCCGTGTCAGGGCTGGTGATGAAGAATGAGCTGGCAGTACATAGCCGTGACGATATCAGTCATTACTTTGCCAGCGTCTGGCAGACAATGCAGGCCTGTATTGACCGGGGATTAAATACCGAAGGCGTACTGCCGGGACCGTTGCGGGTACCACGACGTGCCGCAGCCTTGCGCCGGTTACTCATCTCGGGCAGCAAAAACTCAACCGACCCGATGAACGTTATTGACTGGGTGAATATGTTCGCCCTGGCGGTTAACGAAGAAAACGCCGCCGGAGGTCGCGTCGTTACGGCACCGACCAACGGCGCCTGCGGCATTATCCCGGCGGTACTTTCCTACTATGATCAGTTTATCTCACCGGTCAATAACGAAGTGGCATTGCGTTACTTTCTGGCCTCCGGGGCTATTGGTATTCTGTATAAAATGAATGCCTCAATTTCCGGGGCAGAGGTTGGCTGCCAGGGCGAAGTCGGGGTCGCCTGTTCAATGGCCGCCGCCGGTCTGGCTGAACTTTCGGGGGCCAGTCCTGAACAAGTCTGCGTCGCCGCAGAAATCGGTATGGAGCATAATCTGGGACTGACCTGCGACCCGGTCGCTGGTCAGGTCCAGGTCCCCTGTATCGAACGTAATGCTATCGCCTCGGTGAAAGCGATTAATGCCGCACGTATGGCTTTACGGAGGACCAGTGAGCCAAGAGTATCCCTGGATAAGGTTATTGAGACAATGTATGAAACAGGGAAAGATATGAACGCCAAATATCGCGAAACATCACGTGGCGGACTGGCAATAAAAGTACAGTGTGACTGACCAGCAGTAACATCCTCCCCGCGGTAACGCCGCGGGGAGGACAGATTATCCGGCGTCCTGATCGTGGTTCTGCGGGTCACGGGTAATCCGGACCAAATCAATACGGTAATCCGTGGCCCGGACGATGGTAAAGTGCAGGTCGTTAATGTCTATCACTTCTCCGGTCTGCGGGATCTGGCCTTTCTGGCTGATTAACCGCCCCGCCAGTGACGCATGATCTTCTCCGGATTCAACCAGATAATGCACATCAAACAACTGTTCAAGCGAGTGCAGATCGGTTCCCCCTTTTACCAGCCAGCCATCACCGTCCGGGATAATATCCGGGGTTTCATCTTCGTCCGGGAACTCACCGGCGATCGCCTCCAGTACATCCAGCGGGGTCACTAACCCCTGCACGACGCCAAACTCATTACTGACGATAACACAGCTCCCTTTCGCTCGCCGCAAAACACCCAGCAGATTAATAGGATCAAGGGTTTCCGGTACAATAATTGCCGGCGTCGCTGCCGCAAACTGCCCGATATCAACCCCGTGATCGAGGGCGACCAGCAATTCTTTCGCGCGAACTACCCCGATAATTTCATCCAGTTCACCACGGCTGACCGGGAACAGGCTGTGGGGAGTATCCAGTAATTGCTGACGAATATCGTCAATCGGACTTTCGGCATTAACCCAGGAAATTTCACCACGGGGAGTCATCAGACTGCGGATAGAACGCGATGCCAGGGTAAGAACCCCGTTAATCATATAGCGTTCTTCATCTTTAAACGATTCGGTAACAGGCAGACTTATTTCAGCCGGAGTACTGGTCACTGGCTGAGCGTGGGTTTGCCGCCCGCCCATCAGCCGCAGGATAACTTCCGCAGTCCGTTCGCGCATTGGCCGGCGTGCCTGATGACGTATAAAATTACGACGGGCTATCTGGTTAAACATTTCAATCACTATCGAGAAACCAATAGCTGCGTACAGATATCCCTTCGGAATATGGAAACCAAATCCTTCAGCCACCAGGCTCAGACCAATCATCAGCAGGAAACTGAGGCACAGAACGACGACTGTCGGATGTGCATTGACAAACTTTGTCAGCGGCTTTGAGGCCAGTAACATCAGCCCCATGGCTATCACAACGGCGGTCATCATAATCCACAGGTGGCTGACCATTCCCACCGCTGTCACCACCGCATCCAGAGAGAAGACCGCATCCAGCACCACTATCTGGGCTACCACGGCCCAGAAGCTGGCATAACTTTTATTGCCTTCTTCTGATTCCGGCATATTTTCCAGCCGTTCGTGCAGTTCCGTCGTGGCCTTAAATAACAGAAAGATTCCCCCTGCCAGCATAATTAAGTCTCTGCCGGAGAAACCAAAATCCCCGAGATAAAACAGAGGCCGGGTCAGCGTGACCATCCATGAAATTAATGACAGCAAACCAAGGCGTAATACCAGGGCCATGCTCAGGCCAATCACCCTCGCCTTATCACGTTGCCGTGGTGGCAATTTATCGGCCAGAATGGCAATAAAGACCAGGTTGTCGATGCCCAGTACAATTTCAAGAACAATCAGTGTCAGTAACCCAGCCCAGACAGAAGGGTCCATAAATATTTCCATTAATGGCTCTCCGCTGGAAAAAATACCGGAACAACACCTTGCCAGCGGATTAACGCCGGTGTGGCTGAAAAAGCGGTGAAACTACAGGGGATGATAAATGATCTGCCGGGGTTGCACAGCAACTCAGGAAAGACTGAACGGCGTCGGTGACGATCCATAAACCGGGCTAAGCCCATTACTCCTTAAAATTAATACAGAAGTTTACTTTATCAGTTACAGCCACGCCGTCAAAAAGAATTTTTACATTTACAAACTGAATAACATTACTATACGTTCAGAGTGGCTTACGCTGCCATAACCGCAGACAGAAGTCAGCAGCACAGTGGAAATTATCGCTGTCTGCCAGAGTCTGCCAGACCTCAGGAGAAGCACGCCACGCAAAAGGCGTCATCTGCAATAGTGCTGTTGCTGCATCAGCATCGAGTGTCATCGGGTAATTCAGACGTTGTTCTTTCACGGCCACAAACTCTGCCAGCGGATGTTCACGATCTTCATGTAACTGTACTTCGGAATAAATAAGTGCTTTCAATTGCTGCAGATGCCGTGGCCCGGGAGTCACTGTGAGTAAATACCCTCCCGGCATAATCGTCCTTGCCAGCTCTTCATCTTTACACGGGGCATAAATGCGTAATACGGCAGACAGACTGTGGTCGGCAAAAGGCAGCCGGTAACTGGATGCCACGCAAAACCGGATATTTTTATAGCGCTTAGCCGCAGATTTGATTGCCACTCTGGCCACATCCAGCCCGAACACAGCCGCATCAGGGCGTGTTCCGAAATGCCGGGCGATATCGGCCGTGTAATACCCTTCTCCGCAACCAATATCGAGGATCTGTACATCCGGTTGTGGCAGATGTTCTGCCAGCACCTTTGTGACTGCCTGCTGCATTGGCTGGTAATGCCCTTGCTCCAGAAAGCAGCGCCTGGCCTGCATCATTTCCGGGCTGTCTCCCGGCGTCTTCGAGCCTTTATGCTGCACCGGCAAAAGATTAACGTACCCTTCTTTAGCCTGGTCAAAATGATGATTACTGGCACAATGCCAGCCACCGTTCTGCTGTTGCAGCAGCTGATGACATAAAGGACAAATATACACCTGAGATTACCCCGTTAAAAAAAACAGCGGGCAGTGTACCTGTTCACTGGCGGAGTCTAAAGTAAAAAACCCCGCTCAGAGAGCGGGGTTTCGAAATTCTTTATTTCAGGAGTCTGTCCTGAAAAAGATATTCGCTTATCAGATAGCAGTAACGTTAACTGCTGCAGGACCTTTCTGACCGTCCTGAATTTCGAATTCTACGTTCTGGCCTTCAGCCAGAGTTTTGAAACCATTACCCTGGATTGCAGAGAAGTGTACGAACACATCTTTGCTGCCGTCAGCAGGAGTAATGAAACCAAAACCTTTAGACTCGTTGAACCACTTAACCTGACCTTTAATCTTTGCCATTTTGCAAATTCCTTTAAATGTTTATTTTGCCCGAAGGCTGTGTTACAGAAAAACGCGGGACTTACTGAATGAGGCACTAATATCAGGTTCGGCAAAGGAAGCAGTTCTAACGATAACGTCTTTACTCATCTCTTCTCTACTGAAAATGCCATACATAAACAGAATCGTACCTCGATTAATCTATGAATTGTTATTACATATCCCATAATTAATGGCAAGCCATTTTTAATACCTTAGTGATACAGAACGCATAATTATTGATGTAAAACACGCTTTAATCACCGTGAACGCCCCGCCGCCACAGGAGGCGTACAAAAAAACAGCCATAAACCCTTAATAACTCTCAGCAACCTTTAATGGGCAAAAAGTGCTAACTGTCATCAGTGAATGTTCAATTTTATAAATATATTTACCGGTTAACGGACCCTTCACAGATAAAAATAAAACCACGTTAATCGCCATATCAAATTCAGTGACTGTATAATTATAATAACAGTACATGACAGAAATAATACCGCGATAAAACTGTCAGCCACGGTTATATTTTTTTATTATGATGTCAGAACAAAAATAACTAACCAGATACTGTCAGTCTCTCAAAACAGCTTGCCGTTATTCTCTGTGTAATACCGGCGCGCAGAATTGAGGCCGGATAATTTACCGGCCGGCTGACCGTGTGCGGTGACGGCTACAACATCGTACTTTACCGGGATCACGCGGATAATGAGCATCCCCGGCGAGTCAGCGTTCAGGGACAAACTTCATATAGCCATTTTCTTCCGTTTCCCGGAAAAGGGATTCTTCTGTCGGGGACCCGGTAATTTCGGCCTCCGGCGGAGTATGCAGTGTGACTAACTGTTTAAGTAACGCATTCTGCTTTTTTTGTTCACGCAAAAGAGCTTCAAGGAGATGTACCTGTTCATTAGCCCGGACACTGGCACGGTTAACAAAAAACCAGATAATGAGGGCAAAAATAACTGCTGCGGCAATCAGCACCGGTAACAGAAATGGCCCTTCCCCCAATGAAAAATCGTTCATACCTATGCCTCAATACACCCGAATTACTGACTAAAAATATAAACGCTGATTCTACTCCGGGAAACAGAAATGATCATCCGTTGTCAGGTGCCTGCGCGCGGTTTGCCACAGAAATATTTCAGTTATCTCTGATCCCTTTCTGCAAACAGTTACCGCATGCTGACGCAGTAGCACAACGATTACCTTAAACACAGAGGTGAAAACATATGATAGTACGCAGTGTCTTAGTGTTGACTATTATCTGGCTGGGGATGCTGCTCAGTGGCTACGGGGTACTGACAGGCAGTCAAAAAATTGCGGCAGGATTAGGATTACGTTGCCAGTATCTGACGGCAAAAGGGCTTACCGTCTCTCATTACCTTCAGTCAGACAGCGGTGTCATCGGTAAATCCAGTTGTCCGTGGATAGAGCCGGGAGAGACTCCGGCTGACTATCAGAGCAATCCACTGGCAAGGGACTAGTCCGCCGGTAAGTCCGGCGGACAGCTCAGGATTACTTCAGGTAATCACCGCGGCGTAAAGCCTCTATACGCTTATCCAGCGGCGGATGAGACATAAATAACTCACTCAGAGATTTACCTTTTCCGTTAATGCAAAAGGCCATCATATTGCCAGGTTCCTGAGGCTCATAGCTGGTCTTCAGCCGCTGTAATGCCGCAATCATTTTCTCACGGCCTACCAGCTTCGCTGAACCGGCATCAGCATGGAATTCACGATGGCGCGAAAACCACATAGTAATAATGCTCGCCAGAATACCAAACACCAGCTCCAGCACTGTAGCAACAGCAAAATAGACTAAAGGATTACCGTTACTGTTTTCCTCGCTGTCGCGATCAGATGACAGGAAGCCTGCTGCGAGCTGCGCAATGATCCGCGAAATAAAAATAACAAAGGTGTTAACAATTCCCTGGATCAGCGTCATGGTCACCATGTCACCGTTAGCCACGTGGCTTATTTCGTGGGCCAGTACCGCCTCGGCTTCATCACGGTTCATATTCTGTAACAGTCCGGTTGATACCGCGACCAGCGATGCATTACGCCTTGCACCGGTGGCAAAAGCATTGATGTCAGGTGCATGGTAGATAGCCACCTGGGGCATCGCAATACCAGCCTGGCGGGCTTGTTGTGCCACCGTCGACATCAGCCAGTTTTCGGTTTCGTTGCGCGGCTGTTGAATAACCTCTCCCCCCACCGAACGTAATGCCATCCATTTGGACATCAGCAGCGAGACAAATGCACCGCCAAAGCCAAACAGACCCGCCATGATCATCAGCCCCTGGACACTGCTGGAACGAATGCCGGTCAGGCTAAGAATCAGACCAAACACCAGCATTACTGCAAGGTTAGTCAGTAAGAAAAGAGCTATACGCATCATAGACGTTTATTATCCTCATTTTTAACGCAGGTTTCTGCCACATATCCTATGTCCATTACACCGGTTTTCAAGAGTGCAACCGCACGGAACCCTTGAAAAGACATAACTTTACACTGATAACGACATATCGCAGCACTCCTCCGGCAATTCCTGACATAATAACGCTGTTATTTTCAGCAGCAGAATTACCGGCAAAAAAAAACACCGGATAACCGGTGCTTTTTATAAAGACACTGCCTTATTTTGCAGGGGCTGGCTGCGTTGCTTCCAGCTGAGCAAGATCATTGGCTATATCAACCGCCTCATCCAGATACGGATCTGGCGCTTTATAGTCTTTAGGCAGCTGATCGAGGCTGGTTAAGGTCTTTTTACCTTCAGCCTGCAGGCGTGCATTAATTCTGTCCAGACGCAGGCTGTCATCCTGTTTATTTTCTTTCTCGCGCTCAGCGTAGTTCAGGGAAACGATATCAATTTTATCTTTCATCGCATCGAAACGTTTCATATCCTGAAGGATATACTGGAACTCACGATCTTTGGCGATTCTGGCGTCATGTTCAGCCAGTAATTTCGGCAGATACTCTTTGATATCCCCGGTTTTATGGTAAGACGCGGCCGGTATACTGTCCCATGGCAACGCATTATCTTCAAACTTCTCACCGGTTTTCACTGCTTCAACCCCGGTAGGCATCAGCAGATCAGGGGTTACCCCTTTCAGCTGAGTACTGCCGCCGTTTATGCGGTAGAATTTCTGAATAGTGTATTGCACCGACCCCAGTGGCGGCCAGTCAGGACGCAGCATCTGGTCATAAATACGGTTCAGAGAACGGTATTGCTGAACCGTCCCTTTACCAAAGGTTGGTTCACCGACAATTAATGCCCTGCCATAATCCTGCATCGCGGCCGCGAAAATTTCTGACGCCGAAGCACTAAAGCGATCCACCAATACCACCAGCGGACCTTTATAGTAAACAATTCCGTCTGTATCACTGTCCTGACGAATTTTACCGGTATTATCGCGGACCTGCACCACCGGCCCGGAAGGAATAAATAGTCCGGAAAGAGACACAGCCTCAGTCAGAGCTCCGCCACCGTTGGTTCTCAAATCAATAACAATACTGTCAACATGCTGTTTTTCCAGCTTTTGTAGCTGTACTTTAACATCATCCGTCAGGCCGACATAGAAGCCGGGAATATCCAGCACACCGACTTTATGGGTGCCGACCTGATGTACCGACATCTGTACGGCACGATCTTCGAGGCGGATCTTTTCTCGCGTCAGAGTAATAATGCGTGTCTTACTGCCCTTACCGGCCGGCAGAATTTCCAGACGGACACGGCTGCCTTTCGGGCCTTTAATTTTTTCGACCACATCATCAAGACGCCAGCCGATAATGTCTTCAATCGGTTTACCTGGCTGCCCGACCCCGACAATTCTGTCACCGACTGACAGCAATTTACTGCGCGCCGCAGGGCCACCGGCAACCATAGAGTTAATCACTACATAGTCATCATCGGACTGTAACACCGCACCAATGCCTTCCAGAGACAGACTCATCTCCGTATTAAACTGCTCGGTATTACGTGGTGATAAATAGTTGGTATGCGGATCAATCTGATGTGCAAAGGCGTTCATCGCCAGCTGGAAAACATCTTCGCTATTGGTCTGCGCCAGACGCCGGATAGCGAAATTATAGCGTTTGGTCAGGATGTCCCTGATTTCTGCCTCGGTTTTTCCCGTCAGTTTCAGGTTCAGCTCATCAAATCTGACTTTAGCATCCCACAGTTTGTCCAGCTCCGCGGTTGATGTTGGCCAGGGAGCTTTACTGCGGTCAAGATTGATGGTTTCGTTTGTCGTGAAATCCATCGGGCGTTTCAGAACGTCCAGCGCATACTGATAGCGTTCAAAACGACGTTTCTGAGAGAGATTGAACAGGTCATAAAAAACATCCAGTTTACCGCTTTTCAGCTCATCACCCACCGTTGCCGCCTGATCTGAATACTTCGCAATATCAGAGGCCAGCAATACATTATGGTTGTAATCGAGCATATTCAGATAACGGTCGAAGATTTTCTTCGAAAAATCACTGTTCAGATCAATCTGCCGGTAATGGGACTGAGTGAAGCGGGTGGTTACCCGTTCACTGACAGTGACCTGCTGCGGTTCTTCATGCAGAACCGGAATTTGATCTTCGCGGGTAATAGTATCTGCCGCAAATGCCTGGCCTGCAAACAGCAGGCCGGCAATGATATTCAGCTTAAAAAAGGTGTTCATGCCCTGGTCACTCTCCGTTTCAGAACTGCAAGTGTTCTGCGCGTACTATCATTGCCATGCCGGATGAAAGCTGAACCCGAACACCCTCTTTAGATACTTCAAGCACCGTTGCATCCATTGCATTTTGTCCGGCTTTAACTCTAATCGCCTGACCTGTCTGCAATAAAGACGTATCTGTCACCGGCTGGCGAGGCGCAGAATCTGTCTGCGGGCTGCGCTTGCTGGCAGATTTGCTGGCATTGTTGCGAGGTTTACGCGGGGTATCGTCAGACGCGGGTTTACGCGGGGCAGCTTTACGCGGTTTACGTTGTTCGGTCGCCTCTTCTCCGGCTTCCGCTTTACGCGCACGCTGCTGAGCACGGTGAGCCTGTACTCTGGCTTTCGCCTCTTCCAACTGCTTACGGGCATGTTCAACGTGCTGCTCATCCAGTACACCACACGCATTACCATCGAGGTCTACACGGGTTGCGCCGGCCTTAATGCCATGCAGGTAACGCCAGCTGGAGGTATACAAACGCAACGCTGAACGTAACCGGGTTTTACTGATATTTGAATCGCCAGGTACACGTTCAACGATATCCTGAAAAATACCAATTTTCAGGGGCTTTGCTTCACCTTCAGTGCAAAAACACTGAGGGAATTGCTCTGCCAGGAAGGCGATAACTTCTTTACTGCTATTCAACTTAGGTTGATTTTCCATGAAATTTCCTGATTACAACGGTTTTGCCGACCAAAGAAGGCATGAACAGGCGCCATTATAATGACAACGTTGCTAAATGCTATGCATCCTGTCAATTAGCTGCCGTTATGTTGCAAAAATCTTTCAATTTTTGTCTCAGACAAGGCGGCAGACAGGGTTTCGGTCAAAATGCGCAAACCTTTTTCGTCTTCAGCATCAAAACGATCATAGGCGATACTGTCAATATCCAGCACACCAATAACCTTTCCGTTAACAGCTACAGGTAATACGATTTCTGAATTACTGGCTGCATCACAGGCAATATGTCCGGCAAAGGCATGAACATCTGCAACCCGTTGCACGGTATTTTCTGCAACAGCTGTACCGCAAACACCACGACCAACAGGAATTCGCACACAGGCTATTTTGCCCTGAAACGGCCCGAGGACCAGTGTATCCGGTTCGGTCAGTAAATAAAAACCGGCCCAGTTAACTTCAGATAACCGCTCAAATAATAACGCACTGCAATTACCCATCACTGCCAGAAATGAGCTTTCAGCAGCAATTAATGCCGCGAAATCACGGTTAAGCTCATCATAAAATGCTTGTTTGCTCATACACCAACCATATACATTAACAAAATATTATCGTCTTCCATGCAGTCTGCATAGCACGAAAACATACACAGACATAATGAATCAACCGCAGAGTTACTATACTCTTAGTGACTCGTTGTCCGGGACATCTCTTCATTATCGTCAGCAGAAATATAGCAGACATGCGC
Organism: Tatumella sp. JGM94; assembly: GCF_018257595.1. NCBI lineage: Bacteria > Pseudomonadati > Pseudomonadota > Gammaproteobacteria > Enterobacterales > Erwiniaceae > Tatumella > Tatumella sp. JGM94. The sequence goes on from NZ_JAERJN010000001.1 coordinate 266,375, forward strand.
TGAGAACATTCAGGATTTTATGCTGCCAGACCGACTAACCATTAATTTCTTTTATGATAATTAACAAAATTCACCCGCTATTATTACATAAGGGCACCCACAGATGCCCGCAGTGTGATGCGGTTTTTTCTCTGCCGCCACTCAAATCGCACGAAACAGCGTATTGTCCGCGCTGCATGGCAAAGATAGAAAGCGGCAGGGAATGGTCATTACTGCAGCTGGCAGTGATTGCACTGCTGATGCTTATCCTGATGCCATTAGCCTTCGGTCTGCCATTAATCCGTATTCACTTATTAGGGATGGAGATTAACGCCAGCCTGTTCGAAGGTATCTTTCAGATAGTTGCTCAGGGTGATGTACTGACCGCCGCGATGGTGACCTTCGGCGCGGCAGGTGCGCCTCTGACACTGGTTCTGGCGATACTTTATCTGGTTATCGGCCACTGGCTGGGAATGAACCTGCGGCCGGTACTGCTGATGCTGGATAAGCTAAAAGAATGGGTAATGCTGGATATCTACCTGGTCGGCATTGCGGTCGCGGCAATCAAAGTACAGGATTACGCGTCACTGGATGCCGGAAATGGTCTGCTGGCATTTATTACCCTGACAGTGCTCAGCCTGCTGGTACTGATTAACCTGAATGTCGGCAAATTATGGCAGGCCTTTTATCCGCAGCCCGTCACCGGGATCGCCGCAGATAAGATAATGATCTGTCTGCACTGTCACTTCAGCGGTCTGCCTGACAGCAGGGGCCGCTGCCGGCGTTGTCATGTGCCCTTGTCCCGGCGGATACCCGCCAGCCTGCAAAAAACATGGGCCGCACTGATAGCATCAGTGATGTTACTTATCCCGGCCAACCTATTACCGATATCCGTTATTTACCTGAACGGTGCCCGCCAGCAGGACACTATTTTCTCCGGTATTCTGTCCCTTGGTTCAGGCAACATTCCGGTGGCGATAGTGGTATTTATTGCCAGTATTCTGGTACCGTTCAGCAAAGTACTGATTATGCTGTCCCTGCTGCTAAGTATTCATTTCCGCTGTGTTCAGGGGCTGAAGACCAGAATCCGCTTGCTGCGTGCAATAAAGTGGATCGGCCGCTGGTCGATGCTGGATTTATTTGTTATTTCGCTGACGATGTCACTGGTTAACCGTGACCAGTTATTAGCTTTCACCATGGGACCGGCTGCATTCTATTTCGGTTCCGCCGTAATCCTGACGATACTCGCTGCCGAATGGCTGGACAGTCGTTTACTCTGGGATGCATATGCAACAGGAAACACCGAATATGCCGATTAGACCGGCGCTGACAAAAAAGCGCAAGATTTCCCCTTTTTGGCTACTGCCACTGGTCGCGTTACTGATCACCGGCGGGTTACTGTGGCAAAATTACCAGCAACGGGGAACCACCATTACCATTAACTTTCAGACTGCCGACGGCATCGTCCCCGGGCGGACCCCTATCCGTTATCAGGGGGTACAAATCGGTACTGTTGAAGGCATTGTGCTGAGTGATGATTACCGGACCATCCGTATTAAAGCCAGTATCAAAAATGAGATGAAGCCGGCACTGCGTGAAAACACCCAGTTCTGGCTGGTGACACCTCAGGCCTCTCTGGCCGGTGTTTCAGGTCTTGATGCCCTGGTCGGCGGTAACTATATCTCCATGATGCCGGGCAACGGCAACCCGCAGGACAGCTTCACAGCTCTGGACTCTCAGCCAAAATATAACACCAACACGTCCGGGTTAATGTTGCACCTGAATGCGCCGGATCTCGGCTCGCTTTCGACGGGCTCTCTGGTCTATTACCGCAAGGTTCCTGTCGGTAAAGTGTATAACTACAGTGTGAATAGTGATAACCGTGGTGTGGTTATCGATGTTTTAATCGAGCGCCGCTACAGTTATCTGGTCAAAAAAGACAGTCGTTTCTGGAATGTGTCTGGAATTGATGCCCGTTTCGGCGCCGGCGGGGTGAATATCCGGATGGACAGCCTGCCTGCAATCATTAACGGTGCTATTGCCTTTGATTCTCCGTCAGCCAGTCAGGCGGCGGTGTCTGATGAAAATTATACCCTGTACCCGACTCTGGCAGAAAGTCACCGCGGGGTAAGTATTGCCCTTGACCTGCCTGACGGTAATAACCTGAGCGCCGGATCCACTCCACTGCTGTATCAGGGACTACAGGTCGGTACCCTGACCCGGTTAAACCTGACTGACCCGCAACATGTCAGCGGTGAATTAACCATTGACCCTTCAGTAACCGAACTGATGCGCACGCAGACACGTATCGAATTACACAGTCCGAAAATCACTTCCGCTGACGCGTCTCTGAGCAGCCTGTTAACCGGAAATACGCTGCAACTGATCCCCGGCGCAGGTGAACCCCGCAACCGCTTCACGGTTTATCCGGCGACCCGGACACTGATGTATACCCCGGGCAGCCTGAATCTGCAGTTAACTGCCGATGACAGTTACGGTATTGCTGCGGGCCAGCCGGTGATCCTGAATGGTGTTACCATCGGTACCGTCTCTGAACGGGAGCTGACCACTAATGGCGTGCGCTTTGTTATTTCGATTGCCGCGAATTATCGTCAGTTCGTCCATGCCAACAGTAAGTTTGTGGCAGACAGTCAGATTCGGGTCAATGTCAGCCCGGACGGTGTGCAGATGGTCGGAGCCAGCCCCGGAGAGTGGTTACAGGGCGGGATCCGCTTAATTGCGGGAGATAAAGGTGATCCTGCGCCCCGTTATCCGTTATACGCCGATGCAGAAAAAGCAGCACAAGGCATTACCGGGGATACCCCTGTTGCGACCCTGAACCTGACTGCACAAACCCTGCCGGATATTCAGACCGGATCGGTTGTACTGTACCGCCGTTTTCAGGTCGGGGAAATTGTCGCTGTCACTCCTCATGCAAACAATTTCACGGTAGCGGTCCATATCAACCCTGCTTACCGTCAGCTGGTCACCAAAGATAGCGTGTTCTGGGCAGAAGGCGGGGCTAAAGTACAGCTTAATGCCAGTGGTATCACGGTGCAGGCAACCCCGCTTAATCGCGCACTGAAAGGTGCGATAAGTTTCGATAATGTACAGGGAGTTGAACACTCGCCGGGTCAGAACCGGGTTCTCTATCCGACCGAGACCGCAGCCAAAGCTATCGGTAGCCAGATTACCCTGCAGACCTATGATGCCAGTAAACTGTCTGCCGGTATGCCTATCCGCTATCTCGGGATTACTGTGGGGCAGATAGAGTCCCTGTCACTCAATGCCGCCAATAATCAGGTCCTTGCCAAAGCGGTGCTCTACCCGGAATACGTCAACGACTTTGCCCGTACCGGCAGCCGTTTTTCCATTATTTCACCGGAGATTTCACCTGCCGGGGTGAATCACCTTGAGTCTATCTTACAGCCATACGTTAACGTTGATCCGGGGAAAGGCACCGCCAGCCGCAGTTTTGAACTTCAGCAGGCAACAATCACCGATTCGCGTTATCTGAATGGCAGGACCCTGTATGTCGATGCTCCGGAAGCCGGTTCACTGACCATAGGTACTCCGGTTCTGTTCCGTGGTGTTGAAGTCGGTACCGTCACCGGAACTTCTCTGGGGGCTCTGGCTGACCGGGTACAAATCGCCCTGCGCATCAGTCAGCGTTACCAGTATCTGGTCAGGAACAACTCGGTATTCTGGCTGGCTTCAGGGTATTCACTGAACTTTGGCTTGATCGGCGGTGTAGTCAAAACCGGTACCTTCCAGCAATTTATCCGTGGCGGAATACAGTTTGCCACACCGCCGACAGTGCCTCTGGCTCCTGAAGCGGGTGCCGGTAAGCATTTTCTGTTACTTAATGAAGCGCCAAAAGACTGGCAGTCATGGGGCACCGCGATCTCCCGCTAAACCCGCACCACAGATAACGGGCAGCATCGCTGCCCGTTATCATGTTACAATAACTGACTATTTTCTAACGGTACCCCCCTGTGTCCGATTCATCTCTGTTTTTCCCTGAAGACTTTCTGTCACAAATGCAACAATTACTCCCTGACGGACAGCAGTTTTCCGCGTTTAAAGCACTGTGCCACCAGCCACTGCGCCGGAGTATCCGGGTTAATACTCTTAAAATTTCGGTGGCGGACTTTCTGGCGCTGGTTGCTGACTATGACTGGCAACTGAGCCCGGTGCCCTGGTGTGAAGAAGGTTTCTGGATAAGCCGTACCGATGAATCACTGCCTCTCGGCAGCGTTGCAGAGCATTTGAACGGACTGTTTTATATTCAGGAAGCCAGCTCAATGCTGCCGGTGTCAGCACTTTTTGCCCACAGCATTGATCCCCGCTATGTAATGGATATGGCTGCTGCTCCCGGCTCTAAAACAACCCAGATTGCTGCCAGAATGCAGGACCAGGGCATGATACTGGCAAACGAATACTCAGCCAGCAGGGTAAAAGTACTGCATGCCAATATCAGTCGTTGCGGCGTCAGCCGTGCAGCCATTACCCATTTTGACGCTGCTGTATTTGGCCCGGCATTACCGGAGCAATTTGATGCAATCCTGCTGGATGCCCCCTGCTCCGGCGAAGGCGTTATCCGCAAAGATCCCCGGGCACTGAAAAACTGGAGCCTGTCGAGTTGCCGGCAGATTGCCGCTACTCAGCAGCAATTGCTGGAAAGTGCTTTCCATGCGCTGAAACCCGGCGGCACACTGGTATATTCGACCTGTACCCTTAACCGGCTGGAAAACCAGCAGGTGGTTAATCAGTTGCTGGCCAGCTACCCGCAGGCAGTGGAAGTGATTGCCCTGAATACGCTGTTTGAGGGCGCGTCACAGGCGGCAACCCGCGAAGGTTACCTGCATGTTTTCCCGCAATATTTCGATAGTGAAGGATTTTTTGTCGCCTGTTTACGTAAAACAGACAGTATTCCCCCGCTTCCGGCCCCGACCTATAAAGTCGGCAAATTCCCTTTCAGTCCGTTACCCCGGAAACAGGTTCAGGAAGTACGCCAGCGGGCAAACGACGCCGGTCTGGACTGGCCGGAAAATTTGAAACTCTGGCAGCGGGATAAAGAAATCTGGTTATTCCCTGAAGAAGCTGAGTCATTATTTGGCCGGGTACGCTTTTCACGCATCGGCCTGAAGCTGGCTGAAACCTTTGCCAGGGGTTATCGCTGGCAGCATGAGGCCGTTATTGCACTGGCAGATCCCGGGCACGACACGGTTGTTCATCTGAGTGATGCGCAGGCAGAAGAGTGGTACCGTGGCCGTGATATCTACCCTTGTCAGCCGTTACCTGCCAGTGACATGCTGGTATTCCATCGTGGTCAGCCACTGGGACTGGCGAAAAAGGTCAGTAACCGGATAAAAAACAGCTACCCCCGTGAACTGGTAAAAGAAGGCCGTTTGTTCCGCTGACACGACTAAAAAAAAGACCGGACACAACTCCTGTGGCCGGTCGGGGGAAATGGCTCAGAGAGCCGTGCGCTAAAAACTGTGGTTATGCAATAACGTTGCTCTGTTAATAAGCATAGTCTGCTTTCCCCCGGTTTCCAGTGCCATTGGCTGATGCTGTCACCGCTATTTTCCGCACAAAGACTGCGCTTTGCTGATCAATGGTTGCAGGCTCATTTTCTGACCGGGATGATTTTTATCATCCGCCACCAGCGGAGCAATTGAGCTTCCCTGAGCCAGCCCGGCATTCACTTTTTGCTGTGCTGTTTTATTCAACGGGTAATTCATTAAGGTCGACGGATTAATGGCAAATAATGCGCCGTCCTTTTCACAGGTCAGCATAATTTCTTCACGGTTCAGGGGCCAGTGATCTTTGCCGGTTTCGAAACGACTGACGGTGATCACCTGAGTTGCCATAGCCTGACCACTGAGCAACAGCAGTAACAGGGAAGGAAATATTTTTTTCATGCAATATAAACCTTGTTTACACAATCATTGAATAACGGGAAAAATTCATCCCGGCGATAAGGTTGCCAGCAGGCTGACCAGTCCGATGACGACCAGAGAGGTAATCAGCTCCAGTCTGGTCAGGCGAATAAATAACTGCCGACTGTCGTGGTTCGCCGCCTGTTTAAACTGTGGTACCAGCGTGTAGCGGTTATACAGCGCAATCGTCACCATCAGCATGACAAACAGCACTTTCAACATCAGCAGGCTCAGCCATAATGTGGGCTGCAGCGAAAAGCCGGCAATCGATAACGTATTAATAACACCGCTGAATAACGTAACCGCCACCGCCCAGTGACCATAACGGGAAAAACGCATCATGGACAGCAGGGCCTCCCGCTCACCGTATTCCCGTCCTGCCTGTTGCATCAGTCGCAGCAGCGGATACAAACCTCCGCACCAGAAAGCAGCTCCCAGCAGATGGACAGTCTGGCTCAGCTGCCCTGCGATACCGGCTATCCCGTCGTGCATCGCGGCATGTCCGGTCCCCGCCAGGCACAGTAGTTGAATCATACTGCTCAGCAATAATAATTTCCGGATACGGGACCCTGAGAACCTGATCAGCAGCAGAGTCAGTGCCGGAAGCAACATTTCCGCCCCCCAGGCCCGGCCAAAACGGGTAGCGGCCACAGCACGCCAGATGTCCGGCTGCGTAAACCCGTTTTGCTGCCCGCTCATCAATACTGTCTGGGCAGCAAATATTCCCAGCGCACTGACTAACGCAATGGCTGCACTCCACCACAAGGGGGTTTTCAGCAATGCCCCTAACTGTCCGGCGAATTTACCACGGGTCAGCAGCACCATATAGCCGAGTGTGCCGGAAAAAAATAACAGACTACTGAAATGGAAAAAACGCAGAAGTATGTAGCCGGTAACAATCACCTGTTACCTCGCCGCGGGAAAATAACCGTATCTGACATCGCGGCGACTATTGTCTGTCTGCCGCATCTCCTGTTCCGCAACACTCTGCTCTCCTGACACTGATAATAAGAACTGCCTGATTACATTAAGAATACGCCGCTACTGAACCGGTGTCGAGTTTACGCCAGCTTAGCCCGGGGGTTGATCCGCAGAAGAGAAAGCATTATTTTGACGCTAAATATTCAGGAGCACCCGATGAGCTTTAACTTAGCCCTGCTGTCTGCAGAAGAAAAAGATAAGATTAATACGGATCTGGCTGCCTCCGGCGTCGCCTTTAAAGAACGTTATAATATGCCGGTAGTCGCTGAGATTGTTGAAAGAGAACAACCTGAAGCATTACGCGACTGGTTCCGCCAGCGACTGGGGACTTTTCGCCAGACCTCCCTGACCCTGTCACGTTTACCTTATGAACCTAAACAGAAAAACTGATGTTACGGGTTATTGATACAGAAACCTGTGGCCTGCAGGGCGGCATTGTCGAAATCGCCTCGGTGGATGTGACTGATGGCAGGATAGTCAATCCGATGAGTGATTTGGTCTGTCCCGATCGGCCTATCAGCCATCAGGCAATGGCAATTCATCGGATCACCCCGCAGATGGTTGCTGATCAGCCGCCGATTGAGCAGGTCATCTCCCGTTACCAGGGCAGCGACTGCTATGTGGCACATAATGCCAGTTTTGACCGCAGGGTACTTCCTGAAATGGGCGGCGAATGGCTGTGCACCCTGAAGATGGCACGCCAGTTATGGCCGGGGCGTAAATACAGTAACCAGGCGCTGCGCCATAGCCTTAAGCTGGACATTGAACCGCCACAGCACCTGCATGCTCACCGGGCATTGTATGACTGCTATGTGACCGCCGCACTGTTAATCCGGATTATGGAACAATCGGGCTGGGATCGCCCGCAGATGCTGGCAGTCTGCCAGCCGGCAGCCAGCGCTCAGGCCGATGATATTTTCCCTTTCGGAAAATACCGCGGACAACCTATTGCTTCAGTGGCGCGGAAGGACCCGGGTTATCTGCGCTGGATGCTGGATAATCTTACGGACTTACGCCCGGCATTACGCCAGGCACTCCGGCATTATCTGAAGGGTCAGCTCTGAATCTGAGCTGGCGGAAGCAGCCCTTCCGCCAGCCCGATAAGGAAGGCACTCTCCATCGCGATATCATGATAGGCTTTAAACCGTCCCGATTTCCCCCCGTGCCCGGCATCCATATCGGTCCATAACAGCAGCAAGTGATTATCGGTTTTCAGTTCCCGCAGCTTCGCGACCCACTTGGCCGGTTCCCAGTACTGTACCTGCGAATCATGTAAGCCAGTGGTTACCAGCATATGTGGATAAGCCGCAGGGCAGACATTATCATAAGGGCTATAACTGCGGATAACGGCATAGCTTTCGGCCTGCTGCGGATTACCCCACTCATCATATTCGCCGGTGGTTAACGGAATACTTTCATCCAGCATGGTCGTCAGCACATCAACAAAAGGTACCTGTGCCACAATTCCGTGATACAGTCCGGCAGCCTGATTAACTATCGCTCCCATCAGTAAGCCACCGGCACTGCCGCCCATGGCATAGCATTGTTGCGGGTTACCATAACCCCGCGCCAGTAACTGGCGGGTTGACTGGATAAAGTCACTGAAGCTGTGCTGTTTATTTGCCAGCCGTCCGCCGTCGTACCACGCCTGCCCCAGCTCGCCACCACCACGAATATGCACCAGTGCATAGACAAATCCTCTGTCCAGCAGACTGAGACGACTGCTGCTAAAGTCTGCATCCATACTGCTGCCATACGCACCGTAACCGTAGACCAATAAAGGATTTTCCGCCGGACGGAACAGGTCTTTTCGGTAGACCAGGGATACGGGTACCTCACAGCCATCATCCATTGTCAGCCATAAATACTCACTGTGGTATTTCCCGGCACTGAAACCTTTTACCGTGCTTTGCTTCAGAATCTGACGTTCACCGCTGTCCAGATCAAGCTGGAAGGTGGTTGCCGGGGTGGTCATGGATGAATAACCGTAACGTAATTCTGAAGTGTCCGGCGACGGGTTATAGCCCAGCCAGGTCACGTACGTCGGATCATCAAAGCGGATCAGCCGTTGTTCATCACGGAAACGATGATACTGAGACAAACAGCTCAGGCCGTTTTCCCGCTCTTCCGTCACCAGCCAGTCCCGGAATACCTGAAAGTCCTCCAGTACCCGCTGCTCTCTGACGGGGATGACCGTCTGCCAGTGCCTTTCTTCCGGCAGGGATTCTGCGGTGCGGTACAGGCCGAAATTAATCCCTTCGGCGTTGGATCGGATATAAAACTGCTGCTGATAGTGGTCCAGATCATATTCATGATCTTCCCGCCGCGGCAAAAAACATTCGGGCGCGGACTGAGGCTCACTGGCATTCACCAGCCAGACCTCGGTGCTGGTGGTACTGTCGATAATAATTTCGATAAAGTCTTCCGAGGTGGTTTTCCCCAGACTGACATAGAAGCTGTCATCATTTTCCTGATACACCAGCTGGTCCTGGTCGACCGCTGTTCCCGCAATATGTCGCCAGACCTGCCAGGGCAACAGAGTATCCGGATCCTGACGGACATAGAACAGAGTTCTGCCATCATTCGCCCATACCAGCGAAGGAGAAACGCCGGTCAGGACTTCCGGAAACCAGTGGTTATCCGCTAATGAGTACAGACGTATCTCATATTGTCGCCGTGATAAAAAATCTTCCGCGACCGCCATCAGACGATTATCCGTGGTGATATCCAGGGCTCCGAGACTATAGTACGGATGCTGCTCTGCTCTTTTGTTACAGTCAATCAGGCATTCCCACTGTGGATCTGCGGATCCGTTTTGCCGGGCGCGGAACCATGCCGGGTACTCTCCTCTGGCAGCAAAACGCTGCTGATAGAGAAAACCGTTTTTCAGATAAGGGACCGAATGATCTTTCGGCGGGATACGGGCCACCATTTCCTGGTATAACCTTTTTTCCAGGTCTTTCACCGCGGATAATTGTTGCTGGCAGTAATCATTTTCCTGACGCAGATAGTCAAGGACTTCCGGACGGGAACGCTCATCATCCCTCAGCCAGTAGTAATTATCTGTTCTGGTTTCACCATGCAGTGTCATTGTATGGGGATGTTTTGCTGCTTTTGGGATTGTCATTGTCTCTGTCCTGAAAAAATTAAGACCTGCCAGCCGGAGGAATACGTTCACCGCAAGGAAGAATCTGACCCTGTCATCGTCTGCCCTGCCGTCTGTGAAGCAGACTTTACCATTATAAAAAAGAAATCGCCTGCTAATGCCTGCGCAATCGTTTTCCTTTATACTGTGCGGCAGTTTTTGTTCAGGAATCAACGGGTGAAAAGAATGGTAACTCTCGGAACAGCACTGCGTCCGTCAGCAACACGTGTCATGTTATTAGGCTCAGGTGAACTGGGGAAAGAAGTTGCTGTGGAATGTCAGCGGCTGGGTGTGGAAGTGATCGCCGTAGACCGCTACGCCGATGCTCCGGCGATGCATGTGGCCCACCGCAGCTATGTGATCAATATGCTGGATGGTGATGCGCTGGCAGAAGTTATCGCCAGGGAAAAACCTGATTTTGTGGTGCCGGAAATCGAAGCGATTGCTACAGATAAATTACTCGAGCTTGAACAACAAGGTGTGCATGTGGTGCCGACTGCACGTGCAGCAAAACTGACCATGAACCGTGAGGGCATTCGCCGGCTGGCTGCAGAAGAACTGGCACTGCCAACCTCAGCTTATCGTTTCGCTGACAGTAAAGAGACGTTTTTTGCTGCCGCCCATGACATCGGATTCCCCTGTATCGTTAAACCGGTGATGAGCTCTTCAGGTAAAGGTCAGAGCTTTATCCGTACCCCGGACCAACTGGAACAAGCCTGGCAATACGCCCAGCAAGGTGGCCGTGCAGGGGCCGGAAAGGTGATTGTTGAAGCCGTGGTTAACTTCGATTTTGAGATCACTCTGCTGACGGTCCATGCCGCGGATGGTATTCATTTTTGTGCGCCGATCGGCCATCGCCAGCAAGACGGTGATTACCGTGAATCCTGGCAGCCACGGGCCATGAGCCCGCTGGCCCTGGAACGTGCTCAGCAAATCTCAGCGTCAGTTGTCAGGGCCCTCGGAGGATTCGGGCTGTTTGGCGTCGAGCTGTTTGTCTGCGGCGATGACATCATTTTCAGCGAAGTCTCACCACGCCCCCATGATACGGGTATGGTCACCCTGATTTCACAGGACCTGTCGGAATTTGCTCTGCATGTCCGTGCCTTCCTCGGTTTACCAATCGGCGGGATCCGTCAGTATGGCCCGTCAGCTTCTGCGGTTATCCTGCCGGAACTGGACAGCCGGGATATCCGTTTTGTGAATGCGGACCAGGCACTGGGTGCCGGTCTGCAGCTGCGTTTATTTGGCAAACCCGCCATTGAAGGCCGCCGCCGGCTGGGTGTGGCTTTAGCTACCGGAGATACCACCGAACAAGCGGTTGCCCGCGCTATCGCAGCCGCAGAAAAAGTATCAGTCAGTGGTTAATTAACCGACTGCCGCCTGTCCCCCGCAGCCCGGGGGACTTATCATTGTCAGCATCTTTACCTCCCCCGACTGCCGTCGTCTCTCCTTTTAGCCTGAAAATGTTTGCTGAGTACTGCTGTTAGCGGGACATCCGGAAGGTTACGGATCAAAAACGCTGCCCTCAGGCAGCGTTGATCAGTCTCTTCGTTCAATAACGACGGTCAGTGTTCAGACCTGTTGTCAGAAATGCACATTGGCGGTCAGCATCCAGGTACGTGGTGTGCCCGGCGTATAGCGATAGCCACTGCGGTTAAGTGCAGCAATATATTTTTTATTAAACATATTGTAGACATTCAGCTGTAAATCGAGGGTCGGATTCACCCGCCACGTCGCCATAGAGTCGGCAACCCAGTAATGATCAACCGATGAAGGTGTGCCTGACGCACCGTCTTTAATTTTATGCATACTGCCCGTGTAACGTGCACCTAAACCAACTGTCACGTCATCGGTCACATCCCAGGTCGCCCAGGAGGTAAAGGCATGACGCGGGGTGAACGGAATATAGCTGGAGCCGTCATTGGTTGCCGAGGTTTTGTCGGTACGGGTGTTCTGCAATGTATAACCGGCCATCAGATGAATATTGTCCGTAATATCCCCTGCGGCAGTCAGTTCATAACCCTGAACCCGTTTGGAACCAATCTGCTGGTACTGATTAGTAGTTGTATCCAGCTCCGCGTCATTTTTAATCGTGGTTCTGAATAGTGCAGCACTGAGTAACAGTTTTTTATTCAGTAACGACCATTTGGTGCCCAGTTCTGATGTTTCTGCACGCTCTGGTTTGAAGTTAATGTTTTCACCGCTGCGTGACGTCCTGTCGGTACTGTCGCTGGTCAGTTTGAAATCAGTGCCGCCCGGAGGCTGCTGAGATACACCGTAGTTAACGTACAGGTTACCTTCTTTGGTCAGATGATACAGAGCTCCGGCTTTCCAGTTGACCAGGTTACCTGAGTGGCTGAGATCCGTATGGCCGGTGGCACTGTCCCCGGTATAATGTGTTTTGTAGCTGTCGAGGCGCAAGCCGCCATTAAACTCAATACGCTGCGTCAGCTTAAGAGTGTCAAACGCATAAACACCGAGGGTATTGGTGCGGGCTTTTGAACCATAACCGGTGGCAGAACTGACTGCCGTATCCGCATCAGGATTCAGCAGGTTAACGCTGTTCGCCGCAAAGGCGTAAGGGTAGGAAACATAATCTTCCCGGGTCAGTTCCAGCCCGGTGCTGATATTATGTTGCATCCCGAAGGTATCGAATTTTGTCGTCAGGTTAGTCTGGTTAGTCAGAATTTTATTGACCGTATTGCTTGAGTTCATCAGGCGTGAACCATAAACATTACCGTCAGTTTCGGTGATAGTCCGGCCCAGCACCGCAGAAAGCAGATAACGCTGACGAATTTCAGACCAGCGGGTGGTATTTCGCAACGTTGTGCGGTCGTTAAAGTCGTGCTCCAGCCGGGAGGTGAAAGTATCGATCATATCGTGTTCATAATCTGAATCGGTACCGTAAAATGTACTGCGTGATACTGGTCCGGAATTGTTCAGTATGCTGTTGGTACTGCTGTAGCCCGGTAAGCCGACCGTATACACCCCGCCATCCGGAGTGTTGTCTTGCTGTTCATGGAAGTAATCAAGATACCAGCGGGTTTTGGTACCTAAACCGAAGGCCAGTGAAGGCGCGATACCGAATTTCTGGTGGTTAATATGGTCGCGATCTTTTGTATTGCCTTTATCACCCATCACATTAACACGGAAAGCCGCGGTATCGCTCAGCATCTGGTTATAATCCAGGGTAGCCCGCCGTTCAGAGGCACTGCCATAGCCGAGAGATCCATCCACCCCGGTATAAAGCTCCGGTTGTTTACTGACCATATTAATCGAGCCGGAAGGTGCAGTACGTCCGTAATCTGAGCCCGATGGCCCTTTAATCACTTCAATACTCTGGGTATTAAAGGTATCACGGGTGATACTTCCGATATCACGGATACCATCGCTATAAATACTGCCGGAAGTATCAATACCACGCATCATAATGGCATCCCCCATATTGGTGCTGCCATTCTCACCAGAGAAGAATGCACCGACTCCAGGGGAATTTTTCAGGGCCTCTGTCAGTGTGGTCGCCTGCTGTTCCTGCAATACTTTTTCCGGAATAATGGTCACGGTGCGGGTGGTATCAGCCAGCGGTGCCGTAAATTTAGGATCGGAAAGACCGGATGGCAGGTAGAGTGACGGTAAGCTGCTGCCTGTCACGACCAGAGTATTGTCACCGGCCGCTTTTTTACTGCCGGCTGCAGACGCTGTTTTCGCTGCCGCAGCGGAATCTGTCGCTGCCGGGGTAACCTGTGCCTGCGCAACACCAGAAGCCGCGCAAAGACCGGCAAATACACTTAATGTACCGAGGGTTTTAAAAGCAGGTGAAATATTTTTTTTACTGTTCACTGATGATCCGCAATTACATGAAATGATTGTGATAATCATTTTCATTAATATTACATTAATATGTAAGGCCTGATTTACATTTACTTTCATTTCCTTAACTAACGACATAAATAAAATCGCCGCAACACGGAACTTTTCACGACAGGCTGAAATTTTTAGATAAAAATCAGGACACTGATTGCCTGAAAGCACTCGCCCTGCCCCCGGATAAATCACCGGTTGCCGGTTAGCCCTGTAAATCCGTGGTTCGATCAAAAACGGCCTGCAAAGCAGGCCGTTTCAGTTCAGATTCCGACAATCAGGAAATATTATTCAAATTCATTCCATGAACGACCATCGCGGGTGATCATGGCAACCGAAGCCACAGGCCCCCATGTACCGGCCTGGTATGGCTTAGCCCCATCGCCATCGGCTGCCCAGGCGTTAATGATCGAGTCAACCCATGTCCAGGCCGCCTCAACTTCATCCCGGCGGACAAACAGTGCCTGAATACCGCGCATCGTTTCCAGCAGCAGTCGTTCGTAGGCATCCGCCAGATGAGACTCATTAAACGTTTCAGAGAAACTGAGGTCCAGTTCAGTAGTCTGCAGTTTATGTTTATGATCCAGGCCCGGCACTTTGTTCAGAATTTCAATTGCCACCCCTTCATCCGGTTGCAGACGAATAGTCAGCTTATTCTGTGGTAACTCAGAGTAGGAATCTTTAAACAGGTTTAGCTCAGGGTTCTTAAAGTAAACCACAACTTCTGAACATTTCGACGGTAAGCGTTTACCGGTTCTCAGATAGAAAGGTACGCCAGCCCAGCGCCAGTTATCGATATCCACACGGATAGAGACAAAAGTTTCGGTAGTGCTGGTTTTATTCGCCCCTTCCTCTTCCAGATAACCCGGTACTTTTTTGCCCTGAACAAAGCCGGCGGTATACTGCCCGCGGACCGTTTTGTCACGGACATTGGTCTGGTCAATACGGCGTAATGAACGCAGAACTTTGACTTTCTCGTCACGAATACTGTCGGCGCTTAAATCTGACGGCGGGGACATCGCAATCATCGTCAGGATCTGCAGCAGGTGGTTCTGGATCATATCGCGCATCTGACCGGCTTTATCAAAATAGCCCCAGCGCCCTTCAATACCGACTTCTTCAGCCACGGTGATCTGCACGTGGTCGATGGTACGGTTATCCCAGTTATTCACGAAAATGGAGTTAGCAAAGCGCAATGCCAGCAGATTAAGGACCGTTTCTTTCCCCAGATAATGGTCAATACGGAATACCTGGCTTTCGTCAAAGTACTCACCGACACTGTCATTAATCTCACGGGATGTTTCCAGAGAAGTACCTAACGGTTTCTCCATAACCACCCGCGCAGGTTTAGCGTTCAGCCTGGCCTGCCCCAGCCCTTTACAGATAGCACCGAATGTATTCGGGGGCATGGCGAAATAGTTAATGGTGGTCCGCTTTTTCTGGTCGAGCATTTTGCCCAGACGGCTGAAGCTGCCGCTGTCGTTTACATCCAGATTACAAAAATCGAGGCGGCTGCTGAGTTTTTCCCACAGCGCTTCATCGATTTTCTCTTTCATAAAGGTTTCGAGGGCTTCACGAACAACCTTGGTATAGGCTGCTTTATCCCATTCCGCCCGTCCGACACCAATAATGCGGGACTCTTCATGGATCTGTCCGGCCTTTTCCAGTTGATACAGGGAAGGCAACAATTTGCGGCGGGCGAGATCGCCTTTGGCACCGAAAATGACCAGATCACATGCCTGGGCCTGATGGGTTACCGACATTTTATTCTCCTCGTTGCAGAATTACCGCCACTGTCTGCTGACATTGTCGGACTCTTTCATTATTCAATTACGTTACACTGTACTTCTTTCATATCACCAGGTAAATACGCGCTTAATCCCTGATGTTTCAATGTGTTCTGTGATTAAGGCCGTTAAATGGCCCGGGCTGGCCGGATGTCAGTCATATTATTTATAGTACAACCACCAGCACTGCTAATCCGTAAGCCTGATAGTAACATTATCAGACGGTTTTTACTGTCCCGCAACGCGGGTTATCACCTCTGGAAATAATAGCCGCTGGCTTTCGTCCGCAGACCGGTTAGCCCGTCCGCCGGCAGTATGCGGGGCTGCATGACAGAAAAAATTAATTCACTATAAGTTGTACCGTATCAAAGACCGGCTAATCAAATAGCGTTGAGATAATAACAGCTCACACACCGCTTGCTTTAACAAAATGACAACAGTTTAGCTCGAAACGAATAACCCGAATCAGCTAGAATACCGGCGAATATCCTGCTGCGGAACATCACTCCGCAGCTTTTTTGTTAACGGAGTCCTTCATGTCAAGACGTCTCAGAAGAACCAAAATTGTTACCACCCTGGGCCCGGCGACCGATCGCGATAATAATCTCGAAAAAATTATTGCTGCCGGCGCCAATGTGGTTCGCCTTAATTTCTCCCACGGCAGCGCAGAAGACCATCAGGCCAGGGCGGTGAAAGTCAGGGAGATTGCGCAAAAGCTGGGGCGTCATGTAGCCATCCTTGGCGATTTACAAGGCCCGAAAATCAGGGTGTCGACCTTCAAAGAAGGAAAGGTCTTTCTGAATACAGGCGATGCTTTCCTGCTGGATGCCAGCCTGGAAAAAGGTGAAGGCGATAAGGATAAAGTCGGTATCGATTACAAAGGATTGCCCCGTGATGTTGTTCCCGGTGACATCCTGTTACTGGATGACGGGCGGGTACAATTAAAAGTGCTGCGGATTAACGAATATCAGGTATTTACCGAAGTCACTGTCGGTGGCCCCCTGTCGAATAACAAAGGCATTAACAAACTGGGCGGTGGTTTATCGGCGGCGGCCTTAACAGAAAAAGATAAAGCAGATATCCGCACGGCAGCCAGTATCGGTGTCGACTATCTGGCAGTCTCTTTTCCCCGTGTCGGTGCTGATCTGCATTACGCCCGTAAACTGGCGCAGGACGCTGGCTGTAATGCACAGATAGTCGCCAAGGTGGAACGTGCCGAAGCTGTCGCTTCCGAAGCAGCAATGGACGACATTATCCTTGCCTGTGATGCGGTGATGGTCGCACGGGGCGATTTAGGGGTTGAAATTGGTGACCCTGAACTGGTCGGTATCCAGAAAACGCTGATCCGCAGGGCACGTCGCCTTAATCGTACGGTGATCACTGCAACCCAGATGATGGAATCAATGATTACTAACCCGATGCCGACCCGCGCAGAAGTTATGGACGTTGCTAACGCGGTGCTGGATGGGACCGATGCGGTCATGCTGTCTGCGGAAACCGCCGCCGGACAATATCCTGCTGAAACCGTCAGCGCGATGGCCAGAGTGTGCCTTGGCGCTGAGAAAATTTCGGGGGCTGAGGCTTCGGAACCGCGCCCTGATATGCAGTTTGATAATATCGAAGAAGCGATCGCTATGTCGGCAATGTATGCAGCGAACCGGTTGCAGGGTGTCACTGCCATAATCGCCATGACTGAGTCTGGCCGGACAGCATTAATGACATCAAGGATCACATCCGGATTGCCGATTTTCGCCATGTCCCGCCATCCTAAAACACTCAGCCTAACGGCCCTGTACCGCGGCGTGACGCCGGTGGCGTTTAAGAGTTACACGGACGGTGTGGCTGCAGCTCATGATGCCGTCACCCTGTTGCGTGACCAGGGGTACCTGATGTCCGGAGACCTGGTAGTGGTGACTCAGGGCGATGTTATGGGGGCCAGCGGAACAACGAATACCAGCCGTGTATTGCGGGTGGAATAGATAACGGAGGTTCCACGGCAGATCACCGCCCGTGGAACCCGCCCATCGTTATTGTACTGGCAGCTCAGAGATCTTTACGCGCATATGGCTCCATATCTCCTTCACGGCGGGTTTTTAATAATTTCAGAATCCAGGTGTACTGCTCGGGGTGAGGCCGGACAAAAACTTCCACTTCTTCATTCATTCGTCTGGCCAGCGTTTTATCATCGGCCTGTTCCAAATCTGCCATCGGCGGACGCACATAAATATCCAGCTGATGTGTTTTACCATTATACACCGGAAACAGGGGAACCACCTTCGCGCGACAGACTTTCATCAGACGGCCAATCGCCGGTAATGTCGCTTTATAGGTAGCGAAAAAGTCCACGAATTCACTGTGTTCCGCACCATGATCCTGGTCGGGTAAATAATATCCCCAGTAGCCCTGACGAACCGAACTGATAAACGGTTTGATTCCGTCATTGCGGGCATGCATCCGTCCGCCGTACACACGCCGCAGACGGTTCCAGAGATAATCCATCAGCGGGTTCTTCTGGTTATGGAACATTGCCGCCATTTTCTGCCCTTCTGAAGCCAGCAACATCGCCGGGATATCAACTCCCCAGCCATGAGGAACCAGAAAAATCACATTCTGTTGCTGATCCTGAAGTTGCCGGATAATCTCACGCCCGTGCCATACCACCCGCTGACTGACCGCCTGTGGTTTTCTGATCGCCAGCTCCGCCATCATCACCATTGCCCGGGGTGCCGTGGCAAACATATTATCGATAATTTGTTCCCGCGCCTGCTCCGATAACTCAGGCAGACAGTAATATAAATTTATCCGCGCACGGCGACGGGCACTTTTTGCCAGCCGCCCGACCCGGGTACCGAGCGCCCCCAGTAACGGATCACGGACAGATACCGGTAGCATTGCCATCACGGCCATCGCGCCGATAGCAATCCAGTCACCCCAGTATTTTGGTTTCAGGAATGACATCTTAAACTGCGGAATAAACTCAATATTGTTCTTTCTTTCACTCTTCATGCACTGGCCTCTGTAAGTCGCGCGATCATGATAGTGCTGAAGTGACAATTTGCAATCTTCATCTGCATAAATGCAAAAAGCCGGGCAAAAACTGCCCGGCTTTTTATAAAGAAGGAGTGCTGGCTAAAAAGTCAGCTGAGGTACCCAGCCTTTGACACTGGCCAGATACTCCTTACGGGCTTTGCCGTTCAGTCCTTCCATCCTCGGCATTTGTGCCGTCAGCGGGTTGACGGCCTGGTTATTTATCCAGATTTCAAAATGCAAATGCGGTCCGGTTGAACGTCCTGTGTTCCCGGACAGGGCAATACGGTCACCGCGTTTCACTTTCTGACCTGGTTTCACCAGCAAACGGCTCAGGTGCATATAACGGGTCATATACTGGCGGCCATGACGCAAAGCCACGTAATTCCCGGCTGCCCCGCCATTTTTCGATACCACCACTTCACCGTCACCGACAGCCAGTACCGGGGTACCTATCGGTAAGGCGAAATCGACACCGCGGTGTGGGGCAATACGTCCGGTCACCGGATTTAAGCGCCGCGGGTTAAAGTTAGAAGAAACCCGGAACTGTTTCACCGTCGGGAAACGCAGGAAACCACGTGACAACCCGGAACCACTTCGGTCATAAAACTTACCGTCATCGGCGCGGAAAGCATAATAGTCTTTACCTGCCGAACGCAGGCGTACCGCCAGTAACTGGCTTTGCATTGACTTACCGTCCAGATTTTCACGGGACATCAGTACACTGAATTTATCTCCGGCACGCAGTTTGCGAAAATCCATCTGCCATTGCAGTGCTTTAATCACCGCACTGGCCTCGGACCCGGTCAGGCCCGCTTTCTGTGCACTGGCTGAGAAACTGCCCTGCACTGATCCGCGGAGAACCGTATCTTTCCATTCCCCCTGCTGGACAGTCGGGGTCATGGTAAAGCCGCCCTGTGCCGTGCGTTGATAATTACGGGTCTCACGGCGTGAAATTTCCCAGCTCAGGGATTGCAACTCACCGTCCCCGTTCAGTGTCCAGCTCAGCGTCTGGCCAATATTCAGCCCGCGCAGAGCTTTATCACTGTCTACCAGCCCATTGATATCGGAGAGATCGATACCGTACTGGTTAAGGATACTGCTGAAAGTGTCCCCTGAGGATACGGTATATTCCCGGCCAACCGGAGTATCATTATCGGCAGCGTCATCTGACGGAATATCTTCTTCATCCGGGGCTGAAGTACTCTGATCTATAGGTTCACTGGCCGCAGGCAACATATTCCGCAGTTGTGCAGTGTCGGTTTCTATATTTCTGACTATCGATTCTGAAGCATCACCATGATGGTAAAACGGTGGCCGCCAGACAGCGGCAGCCAGCGTAATAACCGTCAGCGACCCCAGAAAAATGCGGTGGGGGCGCGGCAGGTTGTTAAATGCCAGGGCGACAGAGCGGGCAATCTGTTGCACTTAATTTTTCCTTTTTATGCTCCTTTCAGACAGCTCGCATACTGGCCGGATAACTGTGAAAGAAACGTCACATAGCTATCACGGCTGATACTGATATTCATTCCCAACGGATCAAGAGTACCTTTACGCACTGACGTCCCCCTGGCAACAGCATCGATAACGGCTGGCCTGAATTGTGGCTCAGCAAAAACGCAGACTGCTTTTTGCTCAACCAACTGTGTTCTGATTTGGTGTAATCGCTGAGCACCTGGCTGGATTTCCGGATTCACAGTAAAGTGACCCAGCGGTGACAGACCAAAATATGACTCAAAATAACCGTAAGCATCATGGAAGACAAAGTATCCTTCATGGCTTACCGGGGTCAGTTGGGCACGTATTTTCTTATCGGTCTGAACCAGCCCGGCTTTAAATGATTCCAGGTTCGCATCCAGTTTGTCTCTGCGGTTTGGCATAAGTTCCAATAATTTATCATGAATTGCAATCGCAGAAGCCTCGGCTATCTGCGGTGACAACCAGATATGCATATTATATTCACCATGAGAGTGATGGCTATCAGAGTTCTCCGCAGCTGAGGCCCCTTCCGGATGGTCATGTTGCTGATGCTCATGGTGATCGTGGTCATCCTCATCACCTTTCATCAGTTGTGAGTGAACCGCTGGCAGGGCAGCCAGTTGCAGGCTTTTATCTGCCGGCAATGCAGCCAGCTGGCGGGTCATAAATGCCTCCATCTCCGGCCCAACCCATACCACTAAGTCCGCGTTTTTAATACGTTTTACGTCTGACGGCCGCAGTGAATATTCATGCTCAGATGCACCGTCCGGCAGCACAACTTCCACCGGCGTTACTCCGTCTGCAATTGCTGCTGCAATAAAACCCAGTGGCTTTATCGAAGTAACCACGGCACTCTGCGCAGCCACTGGCAACATTCCGGCGCAGGTTAGCGCCATCAACGCCGGAAGCCGGCGGAATTTAAAATGTAACATTTTAATTCAATCCTTCGTAATACCGTAAGAAATTGTGATATTATAACATAATACTTTTGTTGCAAACTGTAAATTCCATGACTGCATTAGTCGAGTTAGATAAAGTCTCGGTCGCTTTCGGCCACCGCGACGTATTAAGCAATATCTCCTTCTCCTTGCAACCGGGGCGCATCCTGACGCTGATGGGGCCTAACGGTGCCGGTAAATCAACCCTGGTACGCCTGGTGCTGGGTCTGCTGACACCCGGGAAGGGACAAGTCCGGCGCTCGCCGAACCTGCGGATTGGTTACGTTCCGCAAAAACTGCATATTGACCCTGCCCTGCCACTGACTGTCGGACGCTTTATGCGGTTATCACCACAGGTAAACGCCGGTGATGTTTTACCGGCCCTTGAACGGGTACAGGCTGGTCACCTGCAGCACTACTCTCTGCAGAAACTGTCCGGGGGAGAAATGCAGCGGGTCTTACTGGCCCGTGCGCTGCTTGGCAGTCCGCAGTTGCTGGTACTGGACGAACCGACCCAGGGCGTCGATGTGAATGGCCAGGTGGCACTCTATGACCTGATCAATCAATTACGTCATGAAATGAATTGCGGAGTACTGATGGTGTCCCATGACCTGCACCTGGTGATGGCGAAAACGGATGATGTGCTTTGCCTTAACCACCATATCTGCTGCTCAGGAACACCGGAAGTTGTTTCACGTCATCCGGAATTTATTGCGATGTTCGGCCAGCGGGGTGCAGAAGAACTGGCTATTTATCGCCACCATCATAATCATCGTCATGATTTACAGGGCCGGATTGTGTTACGTAAAGGAAATACTGACTGATGCTTGAATTACTTTTACCTGGCTGGCTGGGCGGAATGTTACTGACGCTGGCAGCCGGCCCGCTGGGATCGTTTGTTGTCTGGCGCAGGATGTCTTATTTCGGTGATACCCTCGCCCATGCGTCATTGCTGGGCGTGGCTTTTGGCTTACTGCTGAATATCAACCCCTATTATGCAGTGATTGCCATTACCCTGCTGCTGGCACTGCTGCTGGTGCTGCTGGAGCACCGTCAGCAACTGGCCATTGATACCTTACTGGGCATTATGGCTCACAGTTCCCTGTCTCTGGGCCTGGTGGTTGTCAGCCTGATGTCGAATGTCCGTGTCGATTTGATGGCATACCTGTTCGGCGATTTACTGTCGGTCACGCCTGATGACCTGTGGGTAATTGGCGGAGGTGTGCTGATCGTGGTGGCAACCCTGCTCTGGCAATGGCGTCCGCTGTTGTCCATGACTATCAGTCCGGAACTGGCACAGGTTGAAGGTGTTAATATTGGCCGTTGCCGGGTACTGCTGATGCTAATCACCGCACTGACAATTGGTGTGGCAATGAAATTTGTCGGGGCGCTGATCATTACTTCTCTGTTGATCATTCCGGCCGCCACCGCACGGCGTTTTGCCAGTTCACCGGAACAAATGGCGGGGCTGGCAGTGCTCTGCGGTATGCTCGCTGTGACCGGCGGCATGGCATTTTCAGCCGTTTACGACACTCCTGCCGGTCCGTCGGTAGTGCTCGCGGCGGCAGTGTTGTTTATACTCAGCCTGCTGAAAAAGAACGCAGCATAACCCCGGCCGATACGCAGACCGGGAGACAAAGGCCAGTGCCTGTGACCTTGGTATCCCGGTATAATCAGTCCCTGTCGCGGGCTATAGCAAAATGCTGGTAGGCATGCGTGGTTGCCATACGGCCACGGGGAGTTCGCTGAATAAACCCCTGCTGGATAAGATAAGGCTCGATCACATCTTCTATGGTTTCACGCTCTTCGCCAATCGCTGCGGCCAGGTTATCCAGTCCGACAGGCCCGCCGGTAAATTTATCGATGATAGCCAGTAACAGTTTACGGTCCATATAATCAAAACCTTCACTGTCAACGTTCAGCATATCCAGTGCACTGGCGGTCACCTCACCATTCATATTGCCATCGGCGCAGACTTCTGCATAATCCCGCGCCCGGCGTAACAACCGGTTAGCAATACGCGGTGTCCCGCGCGCGCGGCGGGCAATTTCCAGCGCACCTTCTGCAGAAAGCTCCAGCCCCAGGCAGGCGGCGCTGCGTGCAACAATATGCTGCAGATCAGCGACCTGATAGAACTCCAGCCGTTGCACAATACCAAAACGGTCACGCAACGGGGATGTCAATGACCCGGCGCGGGTGGTTGCGCCTATCAGGGTAAAAGGCGGTAAATCAATCTTAATCGAACGGGCCGCCGGTCCTTCGCCAATCATAATATCCAGCTGGTAATCTTCCATTGCCGGATATAAAACTTCCTCCACCACCGGTGACAGGCGATGGATTTCATCGATAAATAACACATCATGGGCTTCGAGATTGGTCAGCATTGCGGCCAGATCCCCTGCCTTTTCTAATACCGGGCCGGAAGTTGTGCGTAAATTAACGCCCATTTCGTTAGCCACAATATTCGCCAGCGTAGTTTTACCCAGCCCCGGCGGACCAAAAATCAGTAAATGGTCGAGGGCATCATTACGCATTTTGGCGGCTTTAATAAAGATTTCCATCTGCTCGCGGACCTGCGGTTGCCCGACATATTCATCGAGTAATTTTGGCCGGATAGCACGGTCCAGTGTCTCTTCTTCTGTCCGGGGCGCCGCAGAGATCAGACGGTCAGCTTCAATCATAAGGATCCTTATATTGCTGCACGCAATGCTTCACGGATTAACGTTTCACAGTCAGCGGCCGGCTTGCCGACTTTACTGATCATACGGCTTGCTTCCTGAGGCTTATAACCCAGCGCCACCAGTGCCGAGACAGCCTCCGCTTCCGCATCATTATTATCTGCCGGCGCAGATGACAGTGCCGACAGTTCAAAAGGTGTCTCTCCGGAGAACAGGTCGCCGTGCATCCCTTTAAACCGGTCTTTCATTTCGACGACTAAGCGTTCGGCAGTTTTTTTACCGACGCCCGGTAATTTGACCAGTGCGACAATTTCCTGCTGCTCCACGGCCTGCACAAATTGTTGTGCAGACATGCCGGATAAAATGGCCAGTGCCAGTTTCGGTCCCACACCATTAACTTTGATCAGTTCGCGAAACAGGGTTCTTTCCTGTTTGTTGTTAAAACCGAACAACAGCTGTGCGTCTTCACGGACCACGAAATGCGTAAAGATAGCGGCTTCCTGATGCAGTTCCGGTAGTTCGTAAAAACAGGTCATCGGCATATGCACTTCATAACCGACTCCGCTGGCTTCAATTAACACCAGCGGCGGCTGCTTTTCCAGTATAAGACCCCGAAGACGACCAATCACTGTACGTATCCTTTTATTTTATGAATTGCACCGATTTATAACACAAAAAAGGCTGGATGAATATCCAGCCCTGATAACAGAGTGACGGGGTACGGCCCGGACTTCAGCGCAACCGGCCACGGGCAAGTAATAAGGCATTATCACTGACGCGCAGCGTATTCTGGCTGATATGACAATGGGTAATCGCTATCGCCAGGGCATCCGCCGCATCTGCCTGCGGATTAGCCGGTAATTTCAGCAGATTACGGACCATATGCTGTACCTGTGACTTCTCTGCCGCACCGGTACCGGTCACCGTTTGTTTGACCTGACGTGCCGCATATTCAAATACCGGCACGCCCTGATTCACCGCAGCGACAATTGCCGCCCCGCGTGCCTGGCCAAGCTTCAGCGCCGAATCGGCATTTTTAGCCATAAATACCTGTTCAATGGCGAAATAATCCGGGGCAAACTGGGTGATAATTTCACTGACGCCGGCATAAATCAGGCGTAAACGTTCAGGTAATGCCGGCGTATTGGTCCGGATACAGCCACTGCCCAGATAAGTTAACTGCCTGCCCGTCTGACGGATAACGCCATAACCGGTGATCCTTGACCCCGGGTCAATCCCCAGAATTATCGCCATAATATCCGGCCTGTGTCGGGTAGCGGAAACCGCAGATTACAGGGTTTCTGCAATCTCATCAGAAATTTCACCGTTATGGTAAACTTCCTGCACATCATCACAGTCTTCCAGCATATCGATCAGCCGTAACAGTTTTGGCGCAGTCTCCGCATCCATTTCGGCTTTGGTTGACGGGATCATTGTCACTTCAGCTGTGTCCGCTTTCAGGCCTGCGGCTTCCAGCGCATCACGGACATTGCCCAGCGCTTCCCAGGCTGTAAATACGTCAATCGCACCATCATCATAACTCATCACATCTTCAGCACCGGCTTCCAGTGCTGCTTCCATAATAGTGTCTTCGTCCTGACCCGGCGCATAACTGATCACACCTTTACGGCTGAACAGATAGGCAACTGAACCATCAGTGCCCAGGTTACCGCCGGTTTTAGTGAACGCATGACGAACCTCAGACACGGTACGGTTACGGTTGTCACTCAGACATTCAACCATAATCGCACTGCCGCCCGGACCATAACCTTCATAGATAATGGTTTCCATATTGGCATTGTCTTCGCCACCGGCACCACGGGCAATCGCACGATCCATAGTGTCACGGGTCATGTTATTGGATAATGCTTTATCCATTGCCGCGCGCAGACGCGGGTTAGAACTTGCATCCGCCCCGCCAAGCTTGGCTGCGGTTACCAGTTCACGGATAATTTTGGTGAAAATTTTCCCGCGTTTGGCATCCTGTGCCGCTTTACGGTGTTTGGTGTTAGCCCATTTACTGTGTCCGGCCATAATCAGTTTCTCACTATCTGGTTATTAGATAATCGGGTACAAAGCGCTCTGTACAGAGTCTGCTTGTCATCCAATGACATCGCCCTGACGCATTAGCAGGCGATAAATTTTTCAATTGCGTCGCGGTTACTCCAGGATCTGGTCAGTGCCGCCGCCTGTGCCCCAGGCAGCCACTGGCTGGCCAGGTGCTCGCTCAGGACAACCGGGAGTTCTTCCGGTAACGCCAGCAAAAACCAGTGCTCGCGGTTATGGGTGACCCCCGGGGCATAACGGTGCCGGTAATGCGGAAAGATTTCGAACTCAATCTGCTGATGACAATCTTCCAGCATCAGCCCTTGAGCTGCAACATCAATGGCCAGCTCTTCCTGCACCTCACGGGCCGCCGCCTGGCCGGGGGTTTCCCCCGGCTCCAGGCTGCCGGTCACCGACTGCCAGAATCCGGCATCATCACGGCGCTGCAGCATCAGCACTCTGCCGGTGCTCTGTGCGTATATCACCACCAGCACCGAAACAGGGTGTTTATAGTTCATTACTTGTTCTCAGGTGAGACTTTTTCTTTCTTTACCACTTTCAACGCCAGTTCTTCCAGAGCGTCCGGATTTGCCGGGCCCGGTGCATCGGTCAGCAGACAGGCGGCAGCGGTCGTTTTCGGAAACGCAATAACATCGCGGATGTTATCGGTACCGGTGAGCAGCATCGCTAAGCGATCTAGACCGAATGCCAGCCCTGCATGAGGCGGCGCACCATATTTCAGAGCATCTAACAGGAAGCCAAATTTCTCCTGCTGCTGCTGCTCATCAATACCCAACAAGCTGAATACAGCCTGTTGCATCTTACCGTCATGGATACGCACCGACCCACCACCGACTTCATAACCGTTAATCACCATATCGTAAGCGTTGGCTATCGCCTCTGCCGGGGAAGCGGCCAGTTGCTGAGGCGACAGATCACGCGGTGCAGTGAACGGATGGTGCATCGCCGCCAGATGCCCTTCACCGTCATCTTCAAACATAGGGAAGTCAACCACCCACAGAGGTGCCCAGCTGTTTTCATTGGTCAGAGACAGGTCGCGGCCAACTTTAAGACGCAGTGCGCCGATAGCATCAGCAACCACACTGGCTTTGTCCGCGCCGAAGAAGATCAGGTCACCATCGGTTGCCGCAGTACGTTTAAGTATTTCTTCAATAATTTCGGCGCTCAGGAACTTAGCCACCGGGCTCTGAATGCCTTCCGGCAGTGCATCGCGCTGGTTGACCTTCATCCATGCCAGGCCTTTGGCACCGTAATTACCGACAAATTTCGTGTATTCGTCAATTTGTTTACGGGTCAGCTGAGCACCGCCAGGTACACGCAGTGCCGCAACACGGCCTGTCGGGTTATTGGCCGGGCCAGAGAATACCTGGAACTCAACCTCTTTCAGTAAGTCAGCAACATCGACCAGTTCCATCGGGTTACGTAAATCCGGTTTATCCGATCCGAAACGGCGCATCGCTTCGGCAAACGTCATCTGCGGGAAATCTCCCAAATCGACCTGGCGGATTTCCTGCCACAGTTCGCGGATCATCCGTTCCATGATCTCGCGCACTTGCGGCGCCGTCATAAAGGATGTTTCAACATCGATCTGAGTAAATTCAGGCTGACGATCGGCACGTAAGTCCTCGTCACGGAAGCATTTTACAATCTGATAATAACGGTCAAAACCGGAGATCATCAGTAACTGTTTAAACAACTGAGGTGACTGAGGTAATGCATAGAACTCACCTTTGTGCACACGGCTCGGCACCAGATAGTCGCGGGCACCTTCCGGCGTCGCTTTAGTCAGCATCGGTGTTTCGATATCCAGGAACTCATTGGCATCCATAAACCGGCGCACAAAACTGCTGATGCGGGCGCGGGTTTTAAAGCGCTGCGCCATCTCCGGACGACGCAGGTCCAGATAGCGGTATTTCAGCCGTGCTTCTTCGCTGTTGATATGGTTTGAATCCAGGGGTAACGGCTCAGAACGGTTAATGATTGTCAGGCCGGTCGCCAGCACCTCAACGTCACCAGTCGCCATCTCCGGGTTTTTATTGCGATCGTCACGGGCCCGCACAGTACCTTCAATGGTGATACAAAACTCATTCCGCAACTCAGACGCCAGCGCGAAAGCCTGCTGGTAGTCAGGGTCAAAAAACACCTGCACAATACCTTCACGGTCACGCATATCAATAAACACCAGGCTGCCGAGATCACGGCGACGATTAACCCACCCGCTGAGGGTTACCTGCTGCCCGACGTGGGACATATTGAGTTTTCCGCAATATTCTGTACGCATAACGCTATCCTTTTTTGGCCTTGCCGCAGCGGTCTGACCTTTGTCCGGAATCTTTACCGAAAATCACCGGCTGCAAAATGGGACGTATTATACTGGAAAAACGGGCACAGGATAAGTACAGCAGTGCGAAAGCGGTTGATTACTCAGCAGTCAGATCAGAAGTTTTTCGTTATTGGTACAATTTCAGGCTACCCTTAGCCGCCAGTCTCTGTATAACACTCTGCCTGAAGGATACCCAGTGACCTTACGAATCGGCTTACCCCAGTGGCAACATCCCGGCTGGAAACGTGCCGGGCTTCATACCCTGGAAGACTATGCGCAGCATTTTGATTGTGTCGAGGGTAATACCACCCTGTATGCCCTGCCGGATAACGATACCGTACTGCGCTGGCGGGGGATGACCGGCGATAATTTCCGCTTTTGTTTTAAATTTCCGGCCACCATCAGTCACGATGCCGCATTACGTGATACGGGCGATTTACTGAATGACTTTTTCCGCCGGATGGATCCGCTGTCAGAGCGGATAGCACAGTACTGGTTGCAGTTGCCGGCCCGCTTCTCCCCGCGGCAATTGCCGGAGTTATGGGCTTTTCTGCAACAACTTCCTTCAGCATTTACCTATGGCGTAGAGGTCCGGCATAACGCCTTTTTCAGTCAGCCGGAAGCAGGCCGGGCCCTGAACCGCGGGCTGGCCGACCGCGGGGTTAACCGCGTCATCCTTGATAGCCGGGCAGTACACTCTTCGGCTTCGGTCAGTGCCGCCGCGCTGGATGCTAAGGCAAAGAAACCCAAAGTTCCTGTCCATGCGGTGTGCACAGCAGAACAGCCGATGATCCGTTTTATCGGCAGCGACGACGTGGCCCATTCCGCAGAGCTGTTTGCCCGCTGGTCTGCCCGTCTGCAGGAATGGCAGTCGGCGCGGTCTCCGTTATTGTTTATCCATACCCCGGAGATGGGCGAGGTGTTTCCTTTACTGCACCGGCTATGGCCTGAATTACAGCCACTGACCGCCGGACTACCGGCACTGCCGTCATGGCCTGATCAGCAGTCACTGTTCTGAAACGCAGCGGATGAACCTGCCGCAGCCAGCCCTTACTGCCAGCACAGCGGGGGGTTTTCTGTACAATGAGCACTAAAAATATCGCTGACGGGTGCAGCCTGCGCCAGTTTCTGCGACAATAGCCGCTTTTGAGGTCCTGCGGATACTGTGATGTCTGACCGTGATATGCTTTTTTCAGCACCGATCGAAAAATTAGGTGACTGGACTTTCGATGAACGGGTTGCTGAAGTCTTCCCTGATATGATCCAACGCTCAGTGCCGGGATATTCCAACATTATTTCAATGATCGGCATGCTGGCCGAACGTTTTGTCCAGCCCGATACCCGTGTTTATGACCTTGGCTGTTCTCTGGGCGCTGCTACCCTGTCGGTGCGCCGTAATATCCGGCACCCCGGATGCGAAATTATTGCTGTCGATAACTCACCGGCCATGGTCGAACGCTGCCGCCGGCATATTGATGCTTTCCGTGCACAGACACCGGTTCAGGTCATCGAAGACGATATCCGCACGGTTGAGATTACCAATGCCTCGCTGGTGGTACTGAATTTCACCCTGCAGTTTCTGGCCCCTGCCGAACGCCAGCAGTTGCTGAACAACATTTATCAGGGTCTTAAGCCGGGCGGTGCACTGGTATTGTCAGAAAAGTTCAGTTTCGAAGATCAGCAGATGGATGAGTTACTGTTTAATATGCACCACGACTTTAAACGGGCGAATGGATACAGCGAGCTGGAAATCAGCCAGAAGCGCAGCATGCTGGAAAACGTAATGCTGACAGACAGTGTTAACACGCATAAAGCACGGCTTAATAGCGCCGGATTCCGGCACGCCGAACAATGGTTTCAGTGTTTTAATTTTGGTTCACTTGTGGCAATAAAATGATTGATTTCGGACGTTTTTATCAGCAAATCGCTACCGGCCCTCTGGCCCCGTGGCTGGAAGTTCTGCCTGCACAGTTAAGCCAGTGGCAACGCGAAAATTTACATGGCCATTTCCGTTTGTGGAAAAAAGCCATTGATCACCTGCCAGCCCTGACTCCGGGGCAATGTGACCTGCTGAATGGCGTCAGTGCCGATAGTGATAATCTGACCCCGCGTCAGCGCCAGGGCATCGAAACACTGCTCCGTCAATTAATGCCGTGGCGTAAAGGTCCCTTTGCACTGTATGGCACCCGGATTAATACGGAATGGCGTTCCGACTGGAAATGGCAGCGGGTATTACCTCATATCTCGCCACTGGCGGGCCGTACCGTTCTGGATGTCGGTTGCGGCAGTGGCTACCATATGTGGCGGATGCTCGGTGAAGGCGCTGAACTGGTGGTGGGTATTGACCCGATGCAACTGTTTCTCTGCCAGTTCGAAGCGGTACGTAAACTGCTGGGCGATGATCGCCGTGCACACCTGCTGCCGGTAGGTATTGAACAGCTTCCGGAGCTGAATGCTTTTGACACCGTATTTTCTATGGGCGTGCTTTATCACCGCCGCTCTCCCCTTGACCACCTGATGCAATTAAAAAATCAGCTGATCAGCGGAGGGGAGCTGGTGCTGGAAACCCTGGTGGTGGAAGGTGATGAAAATACCGTACTGGTCCCCGGTGAACGTTATGCACAAATGCGTAATGTCTATTTTCTGCCATCGGCTGCTGCGCTGAAACACTGGCTGCAAAAATGCGGTTTTACCGAGGTGCGGATTGTCGACCATGCGGTCACTTCAACCGAAGAACAACGCCGGACTGACTGGATGACCAGCGAATCCCTGGCTGAATTTCTTGACCCTCAGGATAACCGCCTGACGGTGGAAGGTTACCCGGCGCCGCTACGGGCGGTACTGATTGCCCGTAAACCCTGACCATCACAGCCGGCGATTCTCTGCCGGCTGGCTGCAGGACTATTGCATCATACTTTTCATTGCCGAGACCATTTCGCCGTCCACGATGTAACGGGTAAATTCATCATCTGCAGAGTGGGAACTCATACTGACCCCTGCTTTACGGTAGTGCATCGGTGAACTC
The DNA here is from genome assembly GCF_018257595.1 of Tatumella sp. JGM94. Lineage (NCBI taxonomy): Bacteria > Pseudomonadati > Pseudomonadota > Gammaproteobacteria > Enterobacterales > Erwiniaceae > Tatumella > Tatumella sp. JGM94. The sequence goes on from NZ_JAERJN010000001.1 coordinate 297,610, forward strand.
ACCGCTTTACTGGCCGAACTGTGTATTTCACGTATCCCTGCGCCGGTAAACCGGTGCAGGTTACTCAGCCGGACACCGGACCCGGCCATAATCACGGGTCCGCGACTGCGGATATTCAGTTCGCTGAGCAGGGATAATCCGTTTTCCGCATGCTCCTGCTGGCCGGATGTCAGGATCCTCGCCACTCCCAGTTCGGTCAGTTCATCCAGCGCCCGGTAAGGGTTGTGACATAAATCAAACGCACGATGAAAAGTGACCGCCATACCGTCACATAACTGCATAATCTCCCGCATCCGCGCTATATCAATATGTGCATGCCTGTCGAGAATCCCCACCACCACCCCGGCAAAACCCAGCTGCTTAATCAGGGCAATATCTGATGTCATCGCAGCAAATTCCCTGTCGCTGTAGCAAAAGTCTCCGCCCCTCGGGCGGACAATCGGATGAACCGGTACCGTAACCCCGTTAATCACTTGCTGTAACACCCCGGCAGAGGGTGTCAGCCCGCCTTCACGTGGTCCGGCGCAAAGCTCGATACGATCCGCACCGGCTTCAGCGGCCTGTAACGCACAATCCGCACCGTAGCAGCAGATTTCCAGTATCGCCATGGGCTCCCCTTATCAAACAGTCTGTGTTGGTAATCGTAAAAATACGGATAAAAACTCTGTTAGTTGTCCGGTTTACGCGAGCGCCAATAATGGCAGTTAATCAGCACTAAAGGGGCGACCGGAATCACACCGGCGAAGTTAAGGGGATATAAATTCAAACAAAAATGGCAGTTGTACCGCAACGGACAACGCACAGATAACCGGCGTAACCATCATAACCGCAGGCAGCCAGCGTTCTCCGACTGCCGGGCAGTGACTATTTTTCGCTGGCGACAACCGCTTCAAGTGTATACGGGTGGAATTTTATCGTCGTTTTGCCGTCAGTTACCGCCAGAGTCGGGTTAGGCAGGCTGTCATGTTCTGCTGACGGGGCACTGGTTTTAAACGACATACCCGGCTGAGTCAGCCCGTGATCGGCAATCAGCGCCATCGCACGTTGCCCCAGGGTGTGCGGATCACCCGGCAGAACCACTTCAATATGTTCCCAGCCTTCATGAGGGTAATGTTTGCTGCCCGGCCACGGCAGTTCCACCACCGGGATCTGCCAGTTCAGCAGCCGCAGTGGCTGATGTAATCTGAACAGGCAGACCGGCCGCTGATTGATATCGGCACGGGAAAACATCTCTCCCAGTTCGCTTAAACCGGCAGCCCAGCGCTCTGCGGTGGCATTCTGATGGCAGCGCAGTGAAATATGGTCAGGCTGTAATTCTGCCAGCGACAATCCCAGCCGGTGAGCAAGGTTACTGAGATCACCGGCAAAGCGTTGCAGGTCATCGGCAAGATCCGGCAATAACCGGGAAAAAGTGGCAATATCAGTCATAGTGTTCCATCGGTAAAAAATCTGCGCCGCTATTTTTGCGACTCCCCCGCACCATGTAAAGCCCGCAGGGAAAAATATTCTCCGCCGGCTTCCGCGAACAGGGAGCTATCCGACTGCTGACGTCCGGCAGCCTTTCACGTATACTGCCCGACTCAATTTCGATTACTGCCCCTTACGTATTGAAAACCGGCAACCAGTGGTTGGCCGTGCACGGGGGTGTTAACAGCTTATAAAGGTAATTCGGTGAATATTCAGGCTATTCTTTCAGAAAAAATCAGTCAGGCAATGATCTCAGCTGGCGCTCCGGCCGACTGCGAAGCGCAGGTACGTCAGTCTGCCAAAGCACAGTTTGGCGACTATCAGGCCAACGGCATTATGGCTGTTGCCAAAAAAATGGGTCAGGCACCGCGACAACTGGCCGAGCAGGTGCTTAACCGCCTTGATCTGAAAGGAATTGCCAGCAAAACCGAAATTGCCGGTCCCGGCTTTATTAATATTTTCCTCGACCCGCAGTGGCTGGCTGCCCGGGCCGAACAGGCACTGGCGTCAGACAGTCTGAATATCTCGCCGGTAGCACCACAGACTATCGTGGTCGACTATTCGGCACCAAATGTGGCAAAAGAGATGCATGTGGGTCACTTGCGTTCCACGATTATCGGCGATGCTTCGGTTCGCACCCTGGAGTTTCTCGGACACAAGGTTATCCGTGCTAACCATATCGGCGACTGGGGTACCCAGTTCGGCATGTTAATTGCCTTCCTGGAGAAAAAACAACAGGAACAACAGACTGAGATCGCCCTGTCTGACCTGGAAGCCTTTTACCGTGAAGCAAAACAGCTTTATGACCAGGATGAGGCATTCGCTGCGCGGGCCCGCAGCTATGTGGTGAAATTACAGAGCGGTGACCAGTACTGTGCGCAGATGTGGAAGAAACTGGTGGATATCACCATGGCGCAGAACCAGTACAACTATGACCGTCTGAATGTCAGCCTGACACGTGACGATGTGATGGGTGAAAGCCTGTATAACTCTATGTTACCGGGCATTGTTGCTGATCTGGAACAAAAAGGCCTCGCGGTAGAAAGCGAAGGTGCCGTTGTCGTTTACCTGGATGAGTACAGGAATAAAGAAGGTGAACCTATGGGGGTGATCATCCGTAAAAAGGATGGCGGCTACCTGTACACCACCACCGATATTGCCTGTGCAAAATACCGTTATGAAACCCTGAAAGCCGATCGTGTGCTGTATTACATTGATTCACGTCAGCACCAGCACCTGATGCAGGCGTGGACTATCGTCCGTAAAGCCGGCTATGTCCCGGACAGCGTCCCGCTGGAACACCATATGTTTGGTATGATGCTGGGTAAAGACGGGCGTCCGTTTAAAACCCGTGCCGGTGGCACCATTAAACTGGCCGATCTGCTGGATGAAGCCCACGAACGTGCGCTGAAACTGGTCAGTGATAAAAATCCGGAGATGTCTGCACAGGAGCTGCAGCAGCTGGCCGAGGTTATCGGTATTGGTGCAGTAAAATATGCTGACCTGTCCAAAAGCCGTACCACGGATTATATTTTCGACTGGGACAATATGCTGGCTTTCGAAGGTAATACGGCACCTTATCTGCTGTACGCTTACACCCGCGTATTATCCGTTTTCCGTAAAGCCGGAATCAGCGAACAGACAACAGAAGGCAGTATCATCCTCAGCCAGCCACGTGAAGCAGCACTGGCAACTCGCTTATTGCAGTTTGAAGAAACCATCCTGCAGGTCGCCCGCGAAGGTACGCCTCACGTAATGTGTGCTTACTTATATGAGCTGGCCGTATTGTTCTCCGGTTTCTATGAGCACTGCCCGATTCTGGCCGCTGAGGATGACGCCACCCGCCATAGCCGTCTGAAACTGGCCAGCCTGACAGCCAGAACCCTGAAATGTGGTCTGGACACCCTCGGAATTAACACCGTCGAACGTATGTGATTTTCCTGACCGGAGCCCTCCTCCGGTATGGCGGAACAGTCGCAGGACAATGCGGGCTATACTACGCTTTCCTGTTTCTGTTCTGCCAGACGTTGCGCAACAACATAGCCCTTAACAGACTAACGCATAGTATTCTGTCGCTGCCGGTAAGTGACACGAACCTCAGTGCTAACCACACGAAAACCTGCGGGGATAACCGCACTGCTTTGTATCCGGAAACGCAGATAAAACGGCCCTGTTCCGCGATCTGAGTTGAACCAGTCTCCTGCGCCCTTGCCCCCGTCCAGCGTAAAACAATCACTCCCCCGGCATAACTGAGCCTGGAATCCGGCCGGGGCCGGGTCGGTTAGCTGGTAATACCAGCCAGTGCGAAGAATATTGCCGGCGGATGGCACAACAATATTTAGCGGGCGTGTCGTCACCCAGTGGCCGCGGCGGGTCATTGCCGGGCCCGGCAGGCTGCCACTGAGCGTGATATCAGCCGCTGGCAGCCTTACGGCCACGACCAGCAGCAGCAACAGAGAACAGCGTGAAATATACGCCACCGGTTACTGGCTGCCCAGGCTGGCGGTCTGACGAATTGGCCGGTGAGTTTTTACCTCAGCAGACGACATAACGACCAGTTGCGGAAAGCTGCGACGTAAGTAGCGGGAGAGCAGCTCCCGGAGCCCGGCCCGGACCACCAGCACCGGTGTCACCCCCAATCCTTCCTGGGTCTGTATCGCTTCTGCGGTTTGTGCTGTCAGGTGTTCTGCCAGCCCGGGCTCAAGGGCACCACCGGTTTGCGCCACCTGTAATAACAGATTTTCTGTGGCCGGTTGCAGTCCAATCACCTGTATCTCATCATCTCCGGGAAAACACTGCTGAGTGATGGCCCTGCCTAGCGCGATCCGCACTGCACTGGTCAGTTGCTGGCTGTCGGCTGTTATCGGGCTATGCTCCGCCAGGGTTTCTATAATGGTGCACATATCGCGCACCGGAACCTGTTCACCGAGTAAATTCTGTAACACCTTGTGCAGGGTCGTCAGGCTGATCAGTTCAGGAATCAGTCCTTCAGTCAGCTTTGGCATTTCACGACTGAGACGTTCCAGCAATTGCCGGGCTTCCTGACGTCCGAACAGTTCACTGGCAGACTGACTCAGCAGGTGATTGAGGTGCGTAGCCACCACTGTACTGGCCTCGACCACAGTGTACCCCTGCGTTCTGGCCTGTTCACGCAGTGCGCCGTCGATCCATACGGCCTGTAACCCAAACGCAGGGTCACGGGTGATATCACCCGGCAGTTCTCCGGTCGCTCCCCCCGGATTAATAGCAAGCCAGCGCCCGGGCCAGACATCCCCCCGACCAATCTCGACACCTTTCATCAGAATCCGGTAGCAGGATGCCGCCAGACTGAGGTTATCGCTGATATGTACCGGTGGCGGCAGAAATCCCATCGTCCGGGCAAATTTTTTGCGGATCCCGCGGATACGGCCGGGCAAATCGCCCTGACGGGCTTCATCAACCAGCGGAATCAGCCGGTACCCGACTTCCATTGCCAGCGGATCTTCAAGGGTCACATCATCCCAGCTGACCTCAGCCGCCGGTATTGCCGGTGCCTGAGACTGTAACTGCTGTGCAGCTCCGGCCAGCTGCTGTTCGCGTCCTTTCAGCCACCAGGCCAGCAGCAGCAACGCCGCAGTAAACAGTAAAAACACCAGATTCGGCATGCCGGGCACAATCCCCAGTAATCCGAGCACCGCGGCACTTAACAACATCACCCGCGGCTGACTGAACAGCTGGGAAACCATCTGCTCACCCACATTATTATCGGTACTGACCCGGGTCACAATCACCCCGGCAGCCGTCGAAATGACCAGCGCCGGAATCTGAGCCACCAGTCCGTCGCCAATGGTCAGCAGGGTATAACTGGCCGCCGCCTGACCTAAATCCAGCCCGTGCTGTACAACCCCGACCAGTAATCCACCGATAATATTAATCACCATGATCAGGATCCCGGCAATGGCATCACCGCGGACAAATTTACTGGCGCCATCCATTGAACCGTAAAAATCAGCTTCCTGGGAAACATCACTGCGCCTGGTTTTTGCTTCATCCTCGCCAATCAGGCCGGCATTCAGATCCGCATCTATTGCCATCTGTTTGCCTGGCATACCGTCAAGCACAAAACGCGCACCGACTTCGGCAATACGTCCGGCACCTTTAGTGATCACCATAAAGTTAATCACCACCAGGATCACGAACACCACAATCCCAATCGCAAAATTTCCGCCAACCAGAAAATGACCAAAAGCCTCGACCACTTTCCCCGCAGCCCCTGCCCCCGTATGCCCCTGTAATAAAATGATCCGTGTCGACGCGATATTCAGGGCCAGACGTAACAGGGTCGCGAACAATAATACGGTCGGAAATGCGGCAAATTCGAGGGTTTTACGGGTGAACATAGCCACCAGCAACACCATAACCGACAAGGCAATATTAAAAGTAAACAGCATATCGAGCAGGAACGGGGGCAGCGGCAGTACCATCATCGCCAGGATAACCAGAATCAGTACCGGCCCTGCCAGGATCTGCCACTCCACATCACTCCAGCGTGCAGGAAGACGCAGTTTCTTTGCCAGATTATCCATGGGGGGAAATGTCTCCTGTTATATCCATTTGCTGCGGCACCTCGAGATTTTTCGGTGTCAGCGGTTGACTGCCGCCGGTCGTTTTCCAGCGTCTCAGTTGCCACACCCAGGCCAGCACTTCTGCGACTGCCCCGTATAACGCGCCGGGGATATATTCACCGGGCTCCGTATGGCGATACAGGGCTCGTGCCAGCGGTGGTGCTTCCAGAGTGGGTATCCGGTGTTGCTGCGCAATCGCGCGTATCCTTTCTGCCAGCTTGTCACTGCCTTTGGCCACGACTTTAGGGGCCTGCATTTTGCCTTCCTGGTACTGTAAGGCCACTGCAAAATGTGTCGGGTTAGTCACAACAACATCCGCTTCCGCCACTGCCGACATCATCCTTTGCCGGGCTGCGGCGCGCATCTGCTGGCGTATCCGGCTTTTAAGATGCGGATCACCTTCCTGCTGTTTGTATTCATCCCGCAAATCCTGACGCGACATCCGCAGTTTTTTCTGGTAGCTGTACAACTGCCAGAAAACATCCAGCCCGGCCATTGGCAGCATGCCCAGCACTACCCACAGTCCGCAGACCACAATCAGTGACAAACCGCGGGAGATGGCCACACCGGCAGGTAAAGTGATCAATACCAGAAACTCGTCCCAGTGCCGGTACAGATAACTACCGGCAAGAGTGCCGGTGATCACCACTTTCAGCAGCGCTTTGGTCAGTTCTGCCACCATCTGGCCGCTAAACAGGCGTTTAACGCCGCTGAGCGGATTCATCCGGCCGGGGGAAAATTTCAGGGATTTACCGCTCAGGGACATACCGCCTATCAGTAAAGGTGAACATGCCGCCACCAGCATGATCCCGGCCATCAGCGGTGCCAGAGCAAGAACACACTGCCAGAGTAAGCTGCTGCTGTGGAGTAACGGCGTCTGATCCCGGGTAATGCGCTGGTCGAAGACAAAACCACTGCGCATCATGCGGGTTAACGCTTCCGCCATCGATACCGCGCTGAGGCGTAATAACAGTAGTCCGGCAAATAACATTAATAATGAGGTCAGCTCCCGTGAACGGGGAATATCGCCTTCTTCACGGGCCTTTTCTATCCGCCGGCTGCTGGGGGCTTCGGTTTTATCTTCCTGATCCTGATCGGCCACAACACTGCTCTGCTGATTGCTGAAAAATCAAGCATAACAGAGGCCTGTCGGATCTATCGTTCAGATATCCGGAGGAAACACCCGGTTATTCCGGGATCGGTGCTCAGAATCCGAGACTGTCCAGTAAGTCATCCACCTGGTCCTGGTTAGCAATAACACCGCTGGCACTGCTATCGATCTGTGGTCCGTTTAACAGACTGTCTTGCTCTGTTTTCGCGGGCAGTGCCGCCTCAGGTATATTTTCCAGCAATACCATCAGTAATTGCCGCTCAATTTCCTGAATAACTTCCATCATCCGCTTAATCACCTGACCGGTAAGATCCTGAAAATCCTGAGCCATCATAATGGCAAGCAACTGCTGGTTAGTGAAACCCGTATGTTCAGGCACTTCAGCCAGAAACTGCCGGGTATCTGTTACCAGTTGCCGTGCATCATTAAGTTCTATCGGATCGGCGAACCACAGATCCCAGCGTCCGGCCAGTGCCACAGACTGCTGTTGCAGCTGGTCCTGATGTGGCTGTGCCGCTTCGACACAACTTAACGCCCGGTCTGCAGCCTGAGCAGTCATCTGTACCACATAATCCAGCCGGTCACGGGCATCGGGGATGGCTTCTGCAGCATCGGCTATTGCCTGTTCAAGCCCCATCGCCCGTAAATTATCCCGTAACATCCGGGCCAGAGACCCGACTTTTGTGACAATGTCACGTACAGTTTTGTCGTTATCAGGTAGCGGAATCTGGTTCATCTGTGTCCCCTAAATACCGAGTTTTTCAAAAATTTTATTCAGTTTTTCTTCCAGAATAGCGGCGGTAAACGGCTTAACCACATAACCGCTGGCCCCGGCCTGTGCGGCGGCAATAATATTTTCTTTTTTGGCTTCCGCGGTGACCATCAGTACCGGCATCGCCGATAATTTACCGTCCGCGCGAATACTGTGTAACAGCTCAAGCCCGTCCATATTGGGCATATTCCAGTCAGTGATCACAAACCCGAAATTTCCGGCTTGTAATTTATTCAGGGCATCCACCCCGTCTTCGGCTTCTTCTACATTGGTAAACCCCAGCTCTTTTAATAAATTACGGACAATACGCCGCATGGTATTAAAATCATCAACAACTAAAAAATGTAAGTTACTGTCCGCCATTGCACTTTCCTTTGTGTTCGCTACTGCTTAGATTAAATACGGAGCGATTGTCCGCGGCTGATATGCGCCAGCATCTGCTGACTGATATTCTCCAGGTCGACCACTTCACAGGCCGCTTCCAGCAGAATTGCTTCGCGCGGCATGCCAAAGACCACACAGGTTGCTTCACTTTGCGCAATGGTCCAGGCTTTGGCGTTACGCATTTTCAGTAATCCGCTGGCACCGTCATTTCCCATCCCGGTGAGGATCACCCCGACTGCGTTACGTCCGGCAAATCTGGCCACCGAATTAAACAGAACATCTACCGATGGCCGGTGGCGATTTACCGGTTCACTGTTATGCAATTTAATCTGATAATTTGCCCCGCTGCGTCCCAGTTCCATATGCATAGAACCGGGGGCAATGTAGGCAAAACCAGGCAGAACCCGCTCCCCCTCTTCCGCTTCTTTCACGGTGATTTGACAAAGCCGGTTCAGGCGTTCAGCAAAAGAATGGGTGAATCCCGGCGGCATATGCTGGGTAATAAGTACCGCCGGTGAGGCGGCAGGTAAAGGTTCCAGTACCCGGCGCAGGGCTTCAGTCCCCCCTGTCGATGCCCCAATCGCAATCAGTTTTTCACTGCTGAGGATCGGCGGCGCATTGAGAATGCCCGGAGCGCCTGACGCTGATGGCCGGTAGAGCCGGGCACGGGCAGCAATACGAATCTTCTCGGCAATCACCTGACAATAGGCCAGCATACCCTCGCGCAAACCCAGTTGCGGTTTAGTCACAAAGTCTACAGCCCCCAGTTCAAGCGCCCTGAGAGTAACCTCCGAACCTTTACCCGTCAGTGATGACACCATAATTACCGGCATTGGCCGTAAACGCATCAGCTTTTCCAGGAACTCCAGCCCGTCCATACGGGGCATTTCCACATCCAGTGTCAGCACTGTCGGGTTAAACTGTTTAATCAGCTCCCGTGCCACCAGCGGATCCGGTGCCGTCGCGACCATTTCCATATCCTGCTGGCTGTTTACAATTTCCGTCATTAGCTGGCGCATCAGAGCTGAATCATCAACACTCAGCACAGTAATTTTACTCATTGCCTTTCCTTAGCCAGACTGTAAACCGTCTTGCCCCGTAGCCAAAAATCCTGACTTATCTGACTGAAATTTTCAGAATGCCCCGCAAACAAGAGCCCGCCGGGTTTCAGATACCGGACCATCTGCCGCAGAATGGCCTCTTGCGTAGATTTATCAAAATAAATCATAATGTTACGACAAAATATAGCATCGCATTTTTCCGGGAGTTTCCAGTCAGGGCTCAGTAAATTGAGCTGTGAGAACTGTACATAATGGCTCAGCTCGGGCCGCACACGAACCAGCCCCTGTTGTGCCCCTTTTCCTTTCAGAAAATAACGCTGTAACTGCTCTGCCGTCAGCATATCCAGTGACTCACGCCGATAGATCCCCTGCCTGGCTTTTTCCAGCACTCCGGTATCAATATCACTGGCAAATACCTGAAATTTACCGGGCGCCATCCCTAAAGTATCGGCCAGAGTCATAGCAATAGAATAAGGTTCTTCACCGGTAGAGGCCGCACAGCTCCAGACGCTGTAACTGCCATGCCGGCTGCGAGCGTGCTCAGCCAGTAGCGGAAAATGGTGTGCTTCACGAAAAAACGAAGTCAGATTAGTGGTCAGCGCATTAATAAACTCCTGCCATTCACTGCTGGCGGGCTGACTTTCCAGCATCGCCAGATATTGACCAAAATCGTTCATCTGTAATAACCGTAACCGGCGCATCAGACGGTTGTAGACCATTTCCCGTTTATGTGCGGCCAGCACAATACCGGCCCGCTGATAGATAAGCTGACACAATCGCTGGAAATTGGCCTCTGACAATAACAACTTATGTGGCTGGCTGGCCGCAGGTAGCTTTTGCCGCGCCGCCGTATTGGGTAGTTTATCCATAGATTAACCGTAATCCTTTACATCAGCTGACAGGGCGTCTCCGGGAAATCTCTGCCGGGACCGGCAGGGGGAATTCCCCGCCAGTATTTCCCGGTGCATTATTCCGGCCGGTAACTGTACAGGGCTCAAAATGTTTCCCAGTTATCAGGCGAATTATCCGCAGACTGACTGTGACCGCGAGCGACTTTGGCACTGGCCGCACCGGTCAGCAATTTTACGTCATTTTCATGAGTGACAGGCCCGATACGGAACACAGCGACTGCCTGTTTCAGTAAACCTGCCTGTTCTTCCAGTGTCGCTGCAGAAGTTGCCGACTCTTCGACCAGAGTGGCATTTTGCTGAGTCACCTGATCCATCTCTGTCACTGCGGTACTGACCAGGTCAATACCACGACTTTGCTCTTCCGATGCCGAGGCAATCTCGCCCATAATGTCGGTCACCCGGGTAACCGCATTGACAATTTCTCCCATAGTGACACCGGCATTTTCCACCAGTTGTGAACCGGAATCGATGCGGCTGACCGAGTCTTCAATCAGGATTTTAATTTCTTTGGCCGCCTGGGCACTGCGCTGTGCGAGGTTGCGTACCTCTCCGGCAACCACTGCGAATCCCCGCCCCTGCTCTCCGGCACGGGCCGCTTCGACCGCCGCATTCAGGGCCAGAATATTAGTCTGGAAGGCAATACCATCAATCACACTGGTAATATCGGCAATTTTCTGTGAACTGCCGGCAATATCTTTCATGGTGGTGACAACATTATCGACCACAGATCCACCGTGCCGCGCCGTATCTGATGCATTTAACGCCAGTTGTGACGCCTGACGCGCATTTTCGGCATTCTGTTTCACCGTTGCGGTCAGTTGTTCCATACTGGATGCGGTTTCTTCCAGTGATGCGGCCTGTTGTTCGGTACGGGCAGACAAATCGGTACTGCCATTCGCTATTTCGCTGGCCCCGGTATAAATAGATTCGGAGCTATCGCGCACCAGTCCGACCGTATTTCTCAGCTCCTGCTGCATATAACGGACAGTACTGAGTAGTTCCCCCATCTCATTACTGGTGGTTACGTCAATAGCATGGGTCAGATCGCCATTAGCAACCTGGCGAATATGTTCAATCCCCTGACGTAATGGCCTCAGCAGGATCCGGTGCATCCCCAGCCAGACCAGCCCTACCACCAGCAAAGTGACGATCAGTACTCCGATAATCATCCATTCAGCATGCAGAAAATCCACCGCACTCTGAGTAATTCCCTGATCGGTCAGCTCATCATTACGCTTCAGCCAGCCGTTATAATTATCCTCAAACCTTTTTTGTTGTTCCAGCACCGGCATATCGATAAATTCGGCAATCTTACCCTCACTGACCAGCATCAGTAATTCGTCTAATCCGGCACGATATTTTTTATAACTTTTTTGTAAATCCTGCTGGCGAGGATCTTTAAGACCACTGTCGGTCAGTGCACTGGTATAGTTCTGATATTCTTCATCAGCCAGCTTAATCTGGTCCGCCGCATTTTTAAGCAGCACCTGAACCTGTTTATTACTCTGCAATGCGTTAATATTTTGCTGTGCACTGATTGCCGCCATACTGATATTATTTCTCGCCTCCAGCAGGGCACTGCTAACCCCGGTAATATATTGTTGTTGATCGCGTAGCACCTGGCTGAAATAAAAATTATCCTTGCCGGTTTTAAGCATCTGAAAAAAAAGCCCGCCACTGGCAATCTGTAATACTGCCATCAGGCAAAGCACACATAATAGACTGGTTACAATTTTCATCCGACTGAACATAATGACCTCTGTAATAAGCATGACTCTGCTTATATCGGCCCGGCATGATTAATCTTTATTATCTGCTTACTATCAGCAGTCAAAATAAAGGCGACTAAATGCCGCCAGAAAGTTTTTATTTTTTACACAGCTGGTTAGCCGAGGGTATCGACCAGTGCCATTTCTTCACTGTTTAGTAATTTTTCGATATCCACCAGAATTAACATACGATCACCTCTGGCACCCAGCCCTGTCAGATATTCGGTTGACAGAGTGACAGTGAATTCCGGCGCAGCACGAATATCATCTTTACTCAGAGCGAGGACGTCAGATACCCCGTCCACCACAATCCCCACCACCCTGTGTTTAAGATTAAGCACTATCACTACCGTATTTTCATTATAGGAAATATTATCCTGCAAAAATTTAATGCGCATATCCAGAATCGGCACAATCACTCCGCGCAGGTTAGTGACGCCTTTAATAAATGGCGGGGTATTGGCAATCCGTGTGACGTGATCGTACCCGCGAATTTCCTGTACCTTAAGAATATCAATACCGTATTCTTCATCACCCAGCGTAAATACCAGAAATTCCTGGGAAACGATTTCCTCTGTTATTTGTTCCACATTAACCCCGCAAATCTATTCGACGAGCTTACCCGATTTCGCGGATAAACATTTATCCCGATGAAATGACTGCAATACCGCAATATCAACGATAAACGCGACACTGCCGTCTCCCATAATGGTTGCTGCAGAGATGCCTTCAACTTTGCGGTAATTACTTTCAAGATTTTTTACCACGACCTGATGCTGGCCAATAAGCTGATCAACCAGTAAGGCATAACGTTTACCGGCAGTTTGTAAAATAATCGCGATACCCCGGGTCGGATCCGTATGGGCATTATCCACATCAAATACGGATGATAACACCACCAGCGGTAAATACTCGCCACGGACTTCGAGTACCCGCTCCCCTCCGGCTAACGCTTTCAGCCCTTTACTGTCAGGCTGCAGTGATTCCATCACCGCATTAAGGGGCAGGATAAAGACTTCATTTCCCACCCGCACCGACATACCGTCGAGGATTGCCAGGGTCAGGGGCAGCAGGATACGGATGGTGGTACCGGCACCGGGTATAGACGTTATTTCGACATGTCCGCCCATCTGCTGGATATTCCGTTTTACCACGTCCATCCCGACTCCCCGTCCGGAGACATCAGTCACCTGTTCTGCCGTCGAAAATCCGGGCGCAAAAATTAACAGACCGATCTCATCGTCGCTGATATTGTCATGAACAGGAATGCCTGACTGCCTGGCTTTGGCGAGTATCTTTTCATGGTTCAGGCCCGCGCCGTCATCCGTAACCTCAATACAGATATTACCACCGCGGTGTTCCGCAGACAGGATCAGGTTACCGGTTTCGGTTTTACCCTGTTGCAGCCGCTGCTGAGGAGATTCAATACCATGATCCAGACTATTACGCACCAGATGTGTCAGTGGATCGATGATTCGCTCTATCAGACTTTTATCGAGTTCCGTTGAACTGCCTTGTAATGTCAGCTCAATTTTCTTATCCAGTTTCGCGGCCAGATCACGCACCAGCCGCGGAAAACGGCTGAATACATACTCCATGGGCATCATCCGGATAGACATTACCGACTCCTGTAAATCCCGGGCGTTACGTTCCAGCTGGCTCATACTGTTCAGCAGGTCTCCGTGTACGCCCGGCTCAAGCGTATTGGCATGCTGCTGCAGCATCGACTGGGTAATCACCAGTTCTCCTACCAGATTAATCAGCTGGTCAACTTTCTCAACAGCCACCCGGATACTGGTAGACTCGCTGGCTTTTACGACCGGTGCCTGATGGCGTGCGGCTTTCGCAGGCACAACATCATCCGTATTCTCTCTGCTCTCTTTGACCGGCGGATGGGATTCGCCGGGCGAAACAAAATGTATTTGCTGCTCATCAACCACAAAACAGAGCACCGCCAGTAAATCATCGGCACTGACTCCCTGCACTGTCGCTTCAATACTGCCGGGTTGCTGTACCACATCCGACACATTTCCCAGATGTCGTATTTCGTTTAACAGGGTCTCAGCTTCATTGGTTTTCAAAGACTCCAGCCGGATACGTAGCGGCAGGGGCTCGCTGCCCGATGTTGTCCCTGTCGCAGGTTCAGTATGGGTCTCTGCGGCTACTGTTTGCCCGCAGACCTGGTCCGTTATCGGAGGGGGATCGCCGGTAACACCCAGGGCTATCTGCCGCAGCATTTGGCAAATATAGCTAAAGCTTTCTTCATCGGGTTGCTGCGCAGTTTTATAGGCATTCAGCTGTTCTTGCATAATGTCTTTGGTTTCCAGAAACGTATTGATAATACTGCTATTCAGCGCCAGTTCACCACGGCGGGCACTGTCGAGGATATTTTCCAGAATATGGGTCGTCTCCTGTAGCACAGTGAAACCGAAAGTGGCTGCTCCGCCTTTGATCGAATGGGCCGCTCTGAAAATAGCATTCAGTTGCTCGGCTTCCGGAGTCGCCGGGTCAAGTGCCAGCAGATGCTGTTCCATATCCGCCAGTAATTCATCGGCTTCATCGAAAAAGGTCTGATAAAAATCACTGATATCCATTGTCACGTAAGCTGCCTTTATTTATCCGAAGGTATAATCGCTGACGATACTGTGCTGCTACGGCCAGAAACACCCGCCGGTTGCGGAATCCGGAAACTGTTTGTCCCTTTCCTGGCGATGGCAGGCACTGTGTCAGGTGCAGGTACCGGAACTACGGCACTGGTATGCTGACTCAGCTCAGACGGGTCTGAAATAGTAATTGCCTGCTCTTCCCGGTTTTCTTTCTCGATAGCTTCTTCCGCATCCTGATTCAGTACCAGCAAACTGATACGACGGTTTTCTGCATCATCACCCTGAAGATCTTTCAGCTTCATAGTGTCAGCCATACCAACTACCCGGAGTACTTTTCCCTGATTAAGGCCGCCACGCACCAGTTCACGGCGCGAAGCGTTGGCACGGTTTGCCGACAATTCCCAGTTACTGAAACCTTTTTCTCCGTCCTGATAAGGAAAATCATCTGTATGTCCTGCAATACTTATTTTGTTGGGCACATCGTTCAGCACAGGTGCAATAGCCTGCAGCAGAGTGCGCATATAGGGTTCAACCTCAGCGCTGCCCAGCAAAAACATTGGCCGTTGTTTACTATCGATAATCTGAATACGTAACCCGCCACTGACGACAGTAATCAATAAATGGGGCCGTAGTGCTTTCAGACGCGGATCATTGAGTAACAAACTTTCCAGCTCTTTTTTCAGTTTTTTGAGCTGCTGTACATCACGCTGATGTTTACTGTCTGTTTTACGAGGCGTCTTTAAGGTTTCACCCTGTTTTTGCGTAATATCATTGCCTCCGCCAGGTACCGGACTGACGCTGTCACTGCTGCGTTGTCCGCCGGATAATGCCACCCGCAGTGGCATTTTGAAATATTCAGCAATCTGTTGCAGCTCTTTCGGGGTGGATACAGCAATCAGCCACATCACCATAAAGAAGGCCATCATTGCCGTCATAAAATCGGCATAAGCAATTTTCCAGGAGCCATGACTTTCATGGTGGCCCGACGACTTTCTTTTTTTCACCACCACTATCTGGCGTTCGTCAGGTTTCATACATCTGCTTCCGCTGATGTTTTATTTACAGATTTGTTTTCACGTACATGATCTTCAAGTTCAGTAAAGGATGGTCGTTCCGTTGAATACAGCACTTTTCTGCCGAACTCGACGGCAATCTGTGGCGGATAACCATGCATATTGGATAGCAGCGTGATTTTAATACACTGCATCATTTTTATATTTTCGGCATATTTCTGCCGCAGCACCGCGGCCAGCGGGGTAATAAATCCGTAGGAAAGCAGAATACCAAGAAATGTCCCGACCATGGCATGAGCAATTAACGCGCCCAGCTCGGCTGCCGGGCGATCTGCTGACGCCAGGGCATGAATCACCCCCATTACAGCCGCCACAATACCAAATGCAGGCAGACCGTCACCTGCCATCGCTATACTTTGTGCCGGTGCATCACTTTCATGTTCATAGGTTTCTATTTCTTCATCCATCAGAGATTCAATCTCAAATGCGCTCATATTACCGCTGATAATCAAGCGCAAATAATCGGTCATAAAGTCAGTCACCATTTGATCATTCAGCAAACGCGGGTACTGAGTAAATATCTCACTCTCCGCCGGATTTTCGATATCCTTCTCCAGAGCAAGCACTCCCTGCTGACGGGCCTTAGATAACAGAATAAATAACAACGTCATTAAATCCAGGTAATGCGTTTTCGTATATTTCGAGCCTCGCAGTAATAATGGCAGAGCTCTGAGTGTTTTTAATACTGACTTACCATTATTCCCAACCAGAAAAGCACCTGCCCCTGCCCCGCCAATAATTAATAGCTCAGAAGGCTGATATAATACCCCCAGTTCCCCGCCAACCAGAACATAGCCTCCCAGCACTGAGGCGATAACCACTATATATCCCAGAATAATTAACACGGAGACCCCTTACGTCATCGGTATATTTTGCGGATTTTGATTATATTGATATTATTAAAAACTAATAAAAAATATAGTTATCACATTACGGAGAATAAACAGATCAGATAATGATCATATTTTTATTTCTTCACCCCGCATATATACGATGTTATCGGCAGGTGTCTGCGGAAGTTTACGTTTTTTCACCGCCCTGGAAGGGGGCTGGCATAAACTGCAAATAAAGCTCCCCTTAGGCTGATGAGCATGATTAATAAACTGTCCGTGGCAACAGCGGCAGGCTGCCAGTTCAAGCATTCCGCTATCCACAAAACGGATCAATGTCCATGCGCGGGTCAGTGCCAGCAGTGGTCCTGTATCTGCGGGAGGACATTGTTCCAGGTACAGACGATAGGCAGCAATCAACCCATCGACACCATTAAGCAGATGTGTTTTCTGCATAAATAACCATGCGTGAAAGAATACGGTCGCATGAATATTATGTTCCCATGTCATAAACCAGTCGGTGGAAAACGGCAGCATCCCCTTCGGCGGCGGGCAACCCTTGATTTCCTTATACAACCGGATAAGACGTCCGCGGCTGAGTACGGTCTCACTTTCAAGCAATTGCAACCGTGCTCCCAGGCGGATCAGGTCAATCGCCAGCTGGATATCATGACCTTCACGTATAACGCTATGTACTTTCATATTTACCTCCTGAATCTGGCCCGAATAATCTCTAAGAAACGGATTGTAAAAGTTCACTGGCCAGCATAATTCCGGTATGGATTTGCTGCATATCATCCACCCGGGATTCACGCGTCAGCTGCTGAATAATCGTATAATCTATAAACCGTAACTTACATATCAACTGATTTGTCTCAGCCAGCTTAACCAGTTCGGGTAAAGTAAGTTCAGCCAGTTTATTCGCCATTGACTCATCAACCCCTAAACGGAACATGGCTGAGGATTTATCCTGACTAATTAATTGCTGGGCCAGAAGTAAATATGAAAGGTTAACATCATAAATATGTTTCACCAGGTTAGTTGTATTCATTTTTCTTTCCTGCTGTATAAATTGTGAACCTAAAGGCCCGGCAAGCCGTGCACTGGTTTCCCGGGGTATATTCATCCGTGAAACTTATCTTTCATGAACTTAATTACAAGATTAAATAATTAAAAAGCTTTCGGAAACAGTATAATAAACCGCAACTTCTGAGTTTAGTGAGAGAATACGAAGTTATTTTTTCCTTTTTTATGGGATTTATCTTATTAGAATTTAACCTCTATCAGTAACGCGCACAATAACTTTCACGGTTGTTTCATCTTAATAATTGACCCAGATCATTTCGAAATTTACAGCACTCTCTTTTGAGAGTAATGAAACCCATTTA
Organism: Tatumella sp. JGM94; assembly: GCF_018257595.1. Classification (NCBI taxonomy): domain Bacteria; kingdom Pseudomonadati; phylum Pseudomonadota; class Gammaproteobacteria; order Enterobacterales; family Erwiniaceae; genus Tatumella; species Tatumella sp. JGM94. The sequence continues at coordinate 315,586 of NZ_JAERJN010000001.1, forward strand.
TTTTTTTTATCAAAAACTGCGATCAGCCTGTTGAAACAATTAATAACAAATCCACTGCCGCGGCAATGGGGTGTGTAATGTTAAATTAAATTTCTCATTCACTTCTTACGGAAGCAAGAGATACTTATTCTTTTACATGAATAAATATTCAAACGGCAATTTGTGTTAGCAAGCAGAAGGTTATACCACCCGGCGCTAAAGATAAAACATTATTCTTAAAATAACGCCTTCCGTTGCATGACTATTTCAATATAGAAAGTACGACGATTATTCACCTGCTAAAATCAATGCCTTTATTAAACAAAATCGATCAATTCTGAAATTAATTATTTTAACCTGCCAGCATCAACCGGCATTGATATAAAAAATAATGGCATTACCTTGCGTACAGGTACTGTTTGTGGCAGTTACTACCGGCAGGACAGCATATAAGATTTTTACATCACTATTCAGTGCGGTGATGAGCTATGAGTTTATCCTGTAAAGAGATACAGCCAGTTAATTTACATTGCCCGATTCTGGTTATAAATAATGCAATCTTTCGAGGGGGGTTATCAAAATACTGCGCTGTAATTTTCTGATTGTCCTCTGCAGATGATTCATTACAGAGGATGGTTAATGCTTTATCTGCAGTGATACTGACTTTCTGGTTCACCGATATAACGGCCAGTAATAGCCGGATTCTGTCATTATCCTGTTTTCCGGAAGACTGTCGTCTGCAACAGGAGATAATGAGACTTGAAAAACAGCATACTGCACATATCTGATATAGTGACAATCATTATTCGGCAGTAAACAGAGGAATGTACGATGACAATAGAGTATGCAGTAATTGCCGGTGGCTGTTTTTGGTGTACTGAAGCGGTATTCAAAAGCATTAACGGGGTTGAATCCGTCGAAAGCGGCTATACGGGGGGGATCACGGAAAACCCAGTCTATCAGCAGGTATGTGAAGGTACTACCGGACATGCAGAAGCTATCCGGATTGGTTTTGATCCTGCGGTCGTCAGTTACGGAGATTTACTGGATATCAGTTTTGCTACCCACGACCCTACTCAGTTAAATCGTCAGGGAAATGACATCGGGACACAGTACCGATCAGCTATTTTTCCTGACAGCCCGCAGCAGGAAGCCGCAGCCAGAGAAGCCATTCAGCGTGCCGCAGCAGAACACTCTGCACCGGTAGTCACCACCATCGAACCGCTCCGGACATGGTATCCTGCCGAAGACTACCATCAGAATTACTGGGATGGTGCCGGCCAGCGCAACGGTTTTTGTCTGGCGGTAATCCCGCCAAAGTTACAGAAATTACGTAAACGCTTTGCTGAGCAGGTTAAAGACTGAGGTTACTGACCATCCGCTGAATAAAATACCATCATCTTGCGGTCAATTGCATCAACAAGCTCAGTAGTTAAGCGAATAAAACAAAAGAATAAAAAAAATCTTGACCGTTTGCGGCCGACTCCCTATAGTACCGCCCCGTTAGCCGCTACAGCGGTCGACAGAAAAAATGTGGTGAGGTGTCCGAGTGGCTGAAGGAGCACGCCTGGAAAGTGTGTATACGGCAACGTATCGAGGGTTCGAATCCCTCCCTCACCGCCATTATTTATTAAGAGAGCCTGAACGAAAGTTCAGGCTTTTTTATTGCTTTCAGCGAGCACCGGCCCGGGAGGGTGAGAACCCTCGCAGGGTTCGACAACACAGCCTGTTGTATGGCCGCAGGCCACCCGCAGGGCGTGCTGCAACGCAGCACGTATATCCCTCCCTCACCGCCATCATTTATTAAGAGAGCCTGAACGAAAGTTCAGGCTTTTTTTCTCNNNGTGCTGCAACGCAGCACGTATATCCCTCCCTCACCGCCATCATTTATTAAGAGAGCCTGAACGAAAGTTCAGGCTTTTTTTATCGATTTCAGCGAGCACCGGCCCGGGAGGGTGAGAACCCTCGCAGGGTTCGACAACACAGCCTGTTGTATGGCCGCAGGGCATGCTGGCAGTAGAAGGATCAGGTTCAAAAGCAAAGCCGGACCAGCTCGGCTTCACTCAGGCCGGTTGTGGTAATGATAATGTCTCGGGTAACACCATTACGCAGCATATTACGGGCAATTTTCAGGGTCGCTTCGCGTTCACCTTTCTCAATACCTTTCTCAATACCTTTCTGTTCAAGCTGTTGTGCGATAGTCATCAGTGGATCTCCGTATTGAGGCACCCGTTGTGCCAGTTCACGTACTAAGACTTCGGCATCTGATGTTTCACCTGCCTGTAAAATATAGTGTATCAGCCATATCACCCGTGATGAAGACAGGTCTCCGGCCAGTAAGATGGGGGCCAGCCGGTCTACCAGTTCAGCCAGATCGCGCTGCTGAATATGTTTTTGCAACAGAGTCAGAGCAGCCAGACTGCGGTGCCCCGCGATTTCCTCATCGGGGATAATACTGACATCGACCAGCGGAAAAGCACGATTATAAATTTTGCCCGCCAGTTCAGGATCGTCAAACTCATCAAACCAGTGGGTAGAATATGGATATGGACTGCGATTACCTGTATAGAACAGTACCGGTATCACTAGCGGTAATTTCTTATAACCAGCGTCCAGATGGCGCTGCATGGCAGCAACCCCATAGCGGAGCAGACGAAATGCCATATGTTTATCAGGAGCTGACTGATGTTCGACCAGTATATAAATGTATCCGTCAGAGGAAGACGTTTTCAGGCTATAGAGCACATCGCTGAAATATTGTCGCAAGTCATCTTCAATAAAAGAACCGGACTCCAGTTTCAGTGTACGAAGATCGCAGAGAGCAAGCAAATCAGCCGGCAGGTGGAGTTCTATAAAATCGCGGGCAATATCAGGCTGTGTCATAAACTGACGGAATGTCGCATCGTGAGGTGTCGGGGTACGAGCCTTCTTTATCATGGCACTTGCTCTGAAAAATGACCTGTACATGCTATCACAGTGGTGAAAACGCAGATATTAGCAGCCGGAGGGATGACGATTATTTACACCATGATGCGTATTACCTTAATAAAATCAGTTAGTTATTGAAGAATGGCGAGACGGCGATAAATAAAGTATTTTAGCTTTTCCATCAGCGATTGGATCCGGGCTTTCTTCTGGTTGATTTTTCTGCGTAAATTAAAGGTATCATCCGTAAAATTCGATAAGACATTTACGGAAAGGACAACAGGATAAGAGCAGCTCTGCCGTCCTCGGTTTTATCACGCTATAGCGTACTGCTCATCAGTGACTTTCTCCATCCATTCAACAACGCTACCGTTTTCAGCCTCGGCAATCGCAATATGCGTCATACTGTTTTGCGGGCTGGCCCCATGCCAGTGTTTAACACCCGCCGGAATCCATACAATATCTCCGGGACGGAGTTTTTGCAGCGGCCGCTCCCACTCACAGACAAAACCAGTACCAGCAGTGATAATCAGTGTCTGTCCCAAAGGATGAGTATGCCATGCAGTACGGGCTGACGGTTCAAAGGTAACAGTCGCTCCGCTCACCGTCGCTGGCCCGGAGCCACAGAATGGGGCATCAATACGAACGGTTCCGGTAAAATATTCATCAGGGCCTTTCGCTGACGGCTTATCGCCGCTTTGTAATACGGTAATCATAATATTCTCCTGATCAGAAAGTCTGCGTAGACCAGTCTATCGCTCCGGCGGAATACTGATAAGAGAGTCAATTCAGAATAGGCATGTGAGCAGAATTCAATAATAGGCAGTTTACCCGCAACTGAACGGTGGCTGACTGAAGGAAGGTTAACCGGAACAAATACCATCACCCCGCCAGGTTAATAACCTGTCGGGGAAATAACTATTAATTAGCAGGGAAATCAGTTAAATGTCATACCACCATCGATAATTAATGCCTGCCCGGTCATATAGTCCGAGTCAGAGCCGGCAAGATAGGACACACAAGCTGCAACATCTTCTGGTTCAGAAATACGGCCCAAAGTAACATTTTTCGCCCACTGTTCCAGCCCCCATTCCAGTGACTGACCATTCTCTTCAGCCACTTTTTTGGCGATACCTTCCATCATCGGCGTACGAACAATACCGGGGCAATAAGCATTTACTGTTACACCAAATTTAGCCAAATCTTTTGCCGCCGTCTGGGTGATACCGCGCACCGCGAACTTAGTAGCACCATACACAGCAAGATCAGGATTACCGACCTGACCCGCCTGTGAAGATGCATTAATGATTTTACCAATCACATCCCCGGTTTTTGCGGGCGTTCTTTTCCTGAAATGTTTCAGCGCTGCCTGGGTACCCCAGTAGACACCACCGACATTCACGTCAAAGACTTTATGATATATTTCAGGTGTGATGTCTTCAATCGGTGTGGTCGGACCCAGTCCGGCATTATTTACGATCACATCAAGACGGCCGAATTTCTCAGCGACCTTATCAACCGCAGCAAAAACCTGTTCGCGATTAGCTACATCCACTACCACAGCAAGTGCTTCTCCGCCTGCACGGGTAATCAGATCAACAGTTTCACGGGCAGATTCTCCGTTAAAGTCCAGACTGCCGATACTGAAACCATCTCTGGCCAGTCGCAGTGCCACCGCCCTGCCAATACCCTGACCTGCACCTGTGACCACTGCAACTTTTTTTTCTGCACTCATGGTTATTTCCTTTTGAAATCACATAAATTTATCTGTTGTATAAACGGTGATAATTACCGGCGTATGAACTTGTTGTGATAATCCTAAGGTACCCCCCTGAGAGCAGATTAGAGTGATCCAGATCAAACTTTTAAATTATTTGTCAGGCTGGTTAATGATTAATAGCATTAATTACTTAATTACCCGCCTTACAAAAATCTGTTACTACAAAGAGTTATCCAGCTCCTGCCACCTGGCTGATAATGTCTTTCTCTGTATCATTATTGCCAGTGTCCGCCGGCAAACCTCCCCCCTGTAGAGTTACCTCTTGCGGTATTCCATCAGCCCTAATAGTACCGGGCAAAACACCCGGGATTATTAATAATAAATATTGAACAAAAGAGGGTGTTTTACTGTTTGTTTCGCCACGCCTGTAACCAGTGTTGATAATGCAGCGGCCAGCGGACAGTGGGTGTACCTGGCCTGCCCATTGCAAAACCATGGCCGCCGCGGGAATAACGGAACAGTTCAACAGGGACGTGATTACGCTGACAGGCAGCCTGCATAATTAAGGTATTTTGCGGGTCGGAGACAGGATCATCCGAGGCCTGAACCAGCAAAAAAGGCGGTGATTGCGGGGTGACAAAAGTCGGTACTGATAATTGCGCTTGCTGGCGGGGTGTTGCCTCGCGACCGGCCAGCACGTTATAGGTTGATGTATGATTGTAAGGTGACTGCAAGGTGATCACCGGGTAAATCAATGCGGCCCGGTCAGCCCTTGCTGGCAGGCTGTCAATACTGTCTTGTGGCGGATAGCCGTCAAAATGACTGCGTGTTGCAGCCATTCCCATCAGATGGCCTCCGGCCGAGAAACCCAGTACACTGACATGTTCCTCCCGTGCCCTGATTATCCTTAAGGCACGCTGTGCATCCTGTAATGCCACCAGGTTACCATCATTCCAGCCTTCAGCCGGCAGACGATAGCTCAATATGTAAGCCGTAAATCCCCGTTGATTTAGCCACCGGGCCGCGGGTAACGCTTCCTTTGCTGTTTCAATTCGTTTATATCCGCCACCGGCGGCAACCAATACCCCATAACCCTCAGTCCGTGGCGGTGTATAAACAGTCAGCAAGGGGCGGACGATATTGCTTTGTGCACCACTGCGCGATACCCGGAGTCCCCCGTCAGGGCCCCCGCCTCCCGGTGGTGTTCCCGGCCACAATGGAATAATCTGTGCAGGGCGATTCCCGGCCGACAAACTACCGCGGGCCCGGCTGAGCAGTAGTCCGCCTGCCACACATTCCAAAAAACGACGACGGTCCATAACCACTCCGTTTGATCAACGCTGCGGTTATCACAGCATAACAATGCGCAGGAAATGTGAATAAAGTATCCGCAGATATTTCAGCATGATGGTTATTCGGACAGCATAACAGACAGATCCGGAACAGATGCAGGCACCGGTTCCGCTGTATCGCCCGGTGATCCCGGAGACAGCAAAACATGACCTGAAACAGGGCGAACGGCCTGCTGTTTGTTATTGCGATCGGTTCAGGAGTTATCGCCGGAATGTCATTTTTCTGTTATCTGAAAGAGCCAGGAACACAGCGTTTTCGACAGAGAAAAACATCCCTGAGCGGCAGGGTAACTTCTCCCGCGGGCCCGGCTTGCTGCCGGGCACCACGGGCCGGGGTTTATGATAGTTATCCACCGGCAAATATCATCATTGACTCCGGCCCGTTTTACCTGCCCGTGATTGTTCAATACCCGAGATGGCAATTAACTGATTATTGGCTGTTTCCAGAGCATGGAGTAACGGATCTATCCATAACACCGCCTGACAGTAAGTTAACTGTCCGGGGGTAATGGCGCGACTACCGGCTGTAGCAGTGCTGCCGGCAGCAGTGTACATTGCGCGGGTTCGTAAGCTTTGTGCGTAACGGTACAACCGCTGAGCAATATCATCAGGCACAGGCTGGTTACAACTTTGCCGGTTACGCAGAATTTTCCGATATTCATTAAGTTTTTCCTCTGTCTGTTCCCTGCTGCGGGTATTTGCCGCCAGTACCTGTTGCGAGAGTCTGTTGGTCTGTAGCCATTGTTGCTGCTGGTGAGTAATGATCGCAGCCTGCTGTTGTTGCTGTTGTTCCGCCTGCTGCTGTGCCACCAGCGCAGTTTTGTAGCGCCAGCTGACAACCCCGGTCAGGATCAGGCTGCTCAGCCAAATCAGCATAGCGAGAGTAATAAGCAGGGATTTTATGTTCATCCGTGACTCCCGCTAAATACCTGTAATGCCATTGTGAATCTGGCCTGACGATCAGCAAGCCCGGTACTGCCACCATTAATGATCTGCGTTACTTTGCGGATATTCCCCGGATATGCCAGGCAACCATGGGTTTTGTAGAACCAGGCCGCTGAACGGGCGGCCGGTTCCGGTTGCACCAGCATTTCAGGATAACTCAGCAACGGCAGGTTCAGGCCGCCGGCACAATCACTATAGTTACCGCGGCCAGTGATCTGGATCAGTCCTCGTCCGCGATAAACCCAGCCTTCGGTTGCCGACTGGTTACCCAGCCTGTTACCGTAGATTAATTCCGCAATCTGTTGCTGTTGGGCTGGCTGTTCAGCACTGCGTCCCAGTAATACCGCCTGCTGACCGGTGATGTATTGTGGAAATAATTCGGCTAAGGCATGGCAGGTATAGTTAAAATTTTCGGTGAGTACGCTAAAACCGGCAGATTCGTGGCCGGTCTGAGCAATAAACATTGCCTGATCTTCCGGCTGTTCAATCGAAAACTCTGACATCGCTCTGGTCAGCGGGCCCAGCCAGACCATGGCCAGTGTTTCACTGATCCCTGCGGCTTGCATAAGTTGTTGCTGTTGCATCATAGATGATGATCCCTGAATTTCAGAAACCCGCCATTGCGGGCAGTTAATGTGGATCATCAGCCTAGGTATTTACCCGGTCAGCGACCAGCAACGCCGGTTGTGCCAATAGCCAGCCAGCAAAAACTCAGCAGCAGCACCGATTATTATACGCGGGTACCCTGCGACAGGTGTTTTCAGGGATATAGCCGCTCCGGAGACACCGTTATTACTTCAGAAAATCAAATTGCCCGGGGACGGATAAATTTCCGGATACTGCCAGCCGGACAGAAGAAATATCTGCCCTGCCCGCAAACAGGAAAATTATTGATACAGGCCGAACGATCCGCTATCAGTCACAGGTAAGCAGCCTGCCCCCCGCTCTTATTCACGTTAAACGACCTGTAAAAAGAACAGGCCACAGCTGTCAGGCTGTGGCCTCAGGTAAATAACCGTTAAAAGGCTGAAGGAAAGGTGTATCAGGGCCGGTTTATCACTCAGTCATAGGCCTGCAAAGTACGCTGGCACAGTTCTGAACGGACACAATCCTGTTTATCAAAATGTACCAGACCGACCAGCTGGTCATCCGTAAAACGCTGTAAGGCATCTGCCAGCCCGGAAGTCACCCCCGACGGCAAATCACACTGGGTAATATCCCCGTTAACAATCACAGTCACATTTTCGCCTAATCGCGTAAGGAACATTTTCATCTGCGCGGCAGTAACGTTTTGTGCTTCATCAAGAATGACAAATGCATTTTCGAAGGTCCGCCCGCGCATATAAGCAAAGGGGGCTATTTCGACTTTCCCAATTTCGGGGCGCAGGCAGTATTGCATAAATGAGGCACCGAGACGTTTTACCAGCACGTCATATACCGGACGAAAATAAGGCGCAAACTTCTCAGCAATATCGCCGGGCAGAAAACCAAGATCTTCATCAGCCTGCAATACCGGGCGGGTCACGATAATACGTTCAACATCTTTACCGGATAATGCTTCCGCAGCTTTTGCGGCGCTGATCCAGGTTTTACCACAACCGGCTTCGCCGGTGGCAAAAATAAGTTGTTTATTTTCGATGGCAGCCAGATAGCGCGCCTGCGCATCATTACGGGCTGCGATGACTGAGCGATCGCGGGAGTCACGCGCCATACCAATAGAGTCCATACCCCCCATTTGTACCAGCGAAGTCACCGATTCTTCCTCGCGCTGCCGGTGGCTACGTGAGTCATTACGGATCACCCGGCGCGCTTCACGACGCGCTTTAATCACTGCTTTCTGTCTTCCCATGTTGGCACCTTACAGTTGGTTTCATTTTCCGTGTCTGAAAACAGACGCGTATACGTGAACGCTTTAGAGGTTAACAGGCTTCCTTTTAAGCCATAAACGGCCATAGAAATCAGCGCATCGCTCGAATGAACGTGCACCAGTAAAAGAGACATGCAGTAATGAGAATAAGGGAGAAGCTGCTAATAAGTGTTGATTACAGCCAGTACCTGTGCCGGGCGACACAAGTGAAATGTTTCTGAAGTCATACCAGCAGTCACAATTCATCCATACTCTCCGGAGAAACTATCGACACCATCACTTACAGGGAATAATTTGTACCTGACAGGCAGTGAAATGCAACACTATTTTTACTAATTCGATAAAAAATAATCAGAAATCCGAGTAAATTAATAAAATAACAAATAAAAAACAAAGTGTTATTTTATTTCTTTCCGGCGGGAATAATGATCAGAATAGTCCCCTGACGCCGGTGATATGATATATAAATCAGTCCTGAGGCCAGCAACTGATTTATATTACCGTCATAAAAAAGGTTAATTTTCGAGCAGTGACTGGGCCAGATAATGCTGATTATCGGCAACGCCGGGTAAGGCAAAAAAATATCCGCCGCCAAATGGCCGGATATATTCTTCAAGAGGTTCACCATTCAGCCGTTGCTGTACACTGATAAAAGATTTTTCCAAATCCCGTTGATAACAGACAAACAGCAGCCCCATATCCAGTTGTCCCGATGCCAGTACTTCGCCGGAATAACTATAACCACGGCGTAATAGCAACCGTTGCTCACTGCCGGCATCACGTGGATTCGCCAGCCGCATATGTGCATCCAATGGGATAATCTGCCCTTGTGGATCCTGACTGTAGTCGGGTACATCATGTTCATGCTGCATACCCAGCGGTGCACCATTGGTTTTATTACGCCCGAAAATCGTTTCCTGCTCATGCAACGGTGTCCGATCCCACATTTCAACATGGAAACGAATCAGCCTGACGGCCTGATAACTGCCGCCGGTTGCCCACTCAGGTTCTCCCGAAGCGGGAGCAACCCACAACACCCGTTCAATCAGTTCAGGGTCTGAAGTCTGTGGATTGGCTGTGCCATCTTTAAAACCCAGCAAGTTTACCGGCGTTTCTTTACCACGACTGGCGGCAGCATGGGCAGAAATAAAACCTTCATACCTCCAGCGAACGGCCAGTAAATCCGGCATATATTTGATGATGTCACGGGCCGCATGGATCACCGTATCCCGGCCATTAGCACAGATCTGCAACAGTAAATCACCGTGACAATAGGCAGCATCCAGCGAATCATTCGGAAAACGGGTCATGATTTGCAGTTTACGTGGTTTACGGGCCTGTAACCCATAACGACTGTCAAATAATGATGCTCCCACCGAGACAGTAATAGTGAGGTTATCCGGCAGGATATCCGCCCCAAGGATCCCTGAGTCCATTGGTGGCAATAACGGATTTTCTTGTGCCGGAGCCGGTCCGCCAGTGGTCAGAAATGCGATACGCTCAGTGAGCAATCTGAACATCCGTTGTAAATCTGCGGTATTCTCTGCCAGCACATCAAATGCCAGTAACATCATCGACGCCTGTTGTGGCGTGATAATACCGGCCTGATGTGGCCCGTAGAACGGCTCAAGCCCGTAACGTTGATCCTGTGGAACACAAGGATCTTGTTCCGCGGTACTGGCCTGCGACTGAAACGGACAGCCCCCGCTGACTGCGGCAGCACCGCCAAGCAGGCCCAGTTTTTTTAACCACCGCCGCCGCGATGGTTCGGTGGTCTGAGGTTTACAGGTCATGTTTAATCGAGGCCCAGCGTGCCGCGCAGTTGTGATAAGTCTTCAGCCAGTGTAGTGACCGGCCCTTTCAGCGCATTACGGTCTGCTATAGTCAGCTTGTCATAAGACTGGTAACCGTCACCCTCGGTATATTTGTCGAGAATAGAATCAACTTTAGTAAAGTTCGCGGTGATCTTAGCCAGTAATGCAGGGTTCTGTTTTTCAAGCAAGGGGTGCAACAGGGAAACGATTTTTTGTGCACCGTCAAGATTAGCACGGAAATCTGAAAGATCGGTCCGGCTGTAGCGGTCTTCTTCACCGGAAATTTTCCCTGATGCGATCTCCTCCATTAAACCGGCAGCACCGCCCACCATTTTGGCAGGCGGGAAAGCCAGTTGGTTAATACGCTGCTGCAGTTCCAGGGTATCCTGATACAACTGGTCTGCATAATGTCCCATACCCGCCACCGAATTATCGGCAAATAATGCCTTCTCAAGCCGGTGAAAACCCGTGAATGCAGGATCTTCTGCTTTTTTCTCGTAATCGTCTTCGCGGGCATCAATCCGTCCATCAAGATCAGAAAACAGCTCTGCGATAGGTTCAATACGTTCATAATGGCGGCGGACCGGCGCAAACAGCGCCCTGGCACGGACAATATCACCGGCGTTAATAGCATCAGTGAATTGTTTAGTCCCTGCCACCAGCTGAGTCACTTCCGCAACAACATAGGCCTTGTAGGCGGTTACCGGGCCTTGCAGTGCCAGTAAATGGTTCTGCTGCCGGGTTTCACCCTGCTGACCACTGGCCTTGACTGTCAGTTTCCCCTTAGGGTTACTCAACAGGCCACAGGTCATTTCATATTCTCCGGCGTCGAGGGTTGCCGTCAGTTTCTGGCTGAATCCGGGGGCAATGTTTTCACGCTCTTCAACCACCAGCACGCCTTTAAGTATTTCCCATTCCAGCCCTTTCTGACTGTTATTCTTAATAATAAACTGTGTCTTACCGGCATTGACGGTTAATGCCATAGGCTCACACCTGGTGTCCGTTACCGTCACAGTCACCTGAGGAGTACCGGCTGCATTGGCCAGCCCTGAAACCGCCAGCATCGCGGTGAGTAATGCATGACGACGGAAAACTGTTTTCATGTCTGAATCCCTGTTTATATGGTTTAAAATAGCAGTACCCGGATATCAGCTGGCCGGCCGGCTGACAGTGACTACCGGACCCGCGCTGCGGAAAAACAGCAGTAATGCGGGAATCAGATAAAGGCACCAGACAGCCACTTCACTGACTGTCGGGGCCTCCTGATATCCGAGAATACCTTCCAGTAAGGTACCCGCCACTGAATGGGTCGATAAAATATCACTAAGGTCAAAAGCTACAGACTGGTAACCGTTCCAGATACCCGCCTCATGAAAAGCGCGGACGGCACCGGCAGCCAGGCCCGCGGCAACAAATAAAATGAATAAACTGGTCCAGCGGAAAAAACCGGCAAGATTAAGGGTAATCCCCCCACGATACAGCAGTATGCCGAGGAAAATGGCGGTCACCAGCCCGAGCACTGCACCTGCCGGTGGTGCATATCCCACATCCTGAGTGAATGCCGCCAGCAGGAAAAACACCGATTCCAGTCCTTCACGTGCCACTGCCAGAAACACCAGAGCCAGTCCTCCGCCACTGCTGCGTTGTAAAGTATGTTCGATAGCATCTGTCAGCCCGGTTTTTATATGACGGGCGACCCGCTGCATCCAGAACACCATCCAGGTAAGCACTACGACCGCAACCATCGCCACAATAGCTTCAAATAATTCCTGCTGTTTCTGCGGGAACTCTCCGGTAGTCAGGTTGATGAAAATGCCCAGTCCGAGGCAGAGTACAGCAGCCATTCCGACGCCGGACCACATCGCCGGAAACCATCGGCTACGGCCGGTTCGCTGCAGATAACTGGCAATCAGACTGACAATTAATGCGGCCTCAAGGCCTTCACGGAGCATTATCAGGAAAGGAACAAACATAACTGACCTTATACCGAAACGTCAGCATCGGTAAAATAGTGTAAATAATTACGATTATTATTCTCATTTATAAAAAACGCAAGTTCTGTCAGTAAACATTTCCCGTCAGGCGAATAAAATCGAAAAAAAACCGCCCCATCGACGATGGAACGGTTTTTTGCTCAGTGGTTATCTTAGCGGTTATCAGTCACTCAGAAATGCCTGGCGGGCCTTGTCAAAGCGCTGTAATGCTTGCGGGGACGGACGTGGTCCGATTGAGCTGAAAATAACAATCGCCAGTAATCCGGCAATAAAGCCAGGAATAATCTCGTATAACCCGAATAACGCAAACTGTTTCCAGACAATTACCGTGACTGCACCGGCAATCATTCCGGCCAATGCCCCGTTACGCGTCATCTGTTTCCAGCAAACACTGAGCAATACTACCGGACCGAAAGCCGCACCAAAACCTGCCCAGGCGTAACTGACCAGCCCCAGGACTTTGTTATCCGGATCACGGGCCAGCAGTATTGCGATAATCGCCACCAGCAACACCATCAGCCTCCCTACCCAGACCCGCTCCTGTTGTCCGGCATGTTTGCGTAAAAACGCTTTATAAAAATCTTCGGTCAGGGCACTGGAACAGACCAGCAACTGGCAGCTCAGGGTGGACATTACCGCCGCCAGAATCGCCGACAGTAAGACTCCGGCAATCCACGGGTTGAACAGAATTTTAGCCAGTTCAATAAATATCCGCTCGCCGTTCTGATTTACCGCTGTAGCCAGCGCAGGATTATTATCAAAATAAGCGATGCCAAAGAAACCTACCGCCACGGCACCGGCCAGACAAAGGACCATCCAGGTCATACCAATCCGCCTTGCGGCATGCATTGAACGGTGCGAATCTGCCGCCATAAAACGTGCCAGGATATGTGGCTGACCAAAGTAACCCAGTCCCCAGCCAAGCAGCGAAACAATCGCAATAAAATCCATACGGTTAAACAGATTGGTAAAACCGGAGCCGTGTGCTTCAATCACTGCCAGCGCATCAGGGATACCACCGACCGCAAATATCACAATTACCGGCGTCAGAATCAGGGCGAAAATCATCAGGCCGGCCTGTACCGTATCTGTCCAGCTAACGGCCAGAAACCCTCCGAGGAAGGTATAGATAATAGTAGCTGTCGCTCCGGCCCAGAGGGCTGTTTCATAGCTCATTCCGAAAGTGCTTTCAAATAGCCGTGCACCGGCCACAATGCCTGAGGCGCAGTAAATAGTGAAAAATACCAGGATAATGACCGCAGAAATCACACGTAATAATTTACTGTTATCTTCAAAGCGGCTGGAAAAATAGTCCGGCAGAGTCAGGGCATTATTGTGATACTCCGTATGCACCCGTAAACGACCGGCAATAATTTTCCAGTTAAACCAGGCGCCGAGCAGCAGACCGATAGCTATCCAGCTTTCTGAAATACCCGCCAGAAAAATAGCACCAGGCAACCCCATCAGCAGCCAGCCACTCATATCCGATGCACCTGCAGATAATGCAGTGACCAGGCTGCCCATTTTACGGCCACCGAGAATATAATCGTCAAAGTTTTTGGTAGAACGCCAGGCGAAGAAGCCGATCAGCAGCATGCCAAAAATATAAATAATAAATGTCACCACTAACGGGGTACTGATTGTCATGTTTGTCTCCATTTTTCTTTTATTATCAGGCACAATTAGCGTAAATAGCACGACAAAATAGTCACTCCTCCGGCTTTACGCATAGAAACTGCACATATCGTGTATTTTTTCACTCCCCCTGCCCGCTTGTAACAATGAAGTAACATGTTGTTCACCCTGGTGCACTCCTTTTTTCTCCGTAATCCGCGCCTGATCAATTTTTTTGATTTTGCAACTTTATGCAACCCTGATTTTAATAGATAAATAGCTATTCTTTACGGGAGGGTAACTATGCACCCCGCCTTGTATCACCACAATAAATACCCGGTGATATGATACTTTTTATATTCATAAGTTTTTCATAGTTGCAACAGGTTGCAACATCGGTGATATTGAGGTGCAACCTATAATAATTAACCGCAAACGGAGACTCACATGGCAACCACCACCACAATGGGTGTAAAGCTCGACGAACAGACAAGGGAGCGGTTAAAGTCAGCCGCACTAAAAATAGACCGGACACCTCACTGGTTAATTCGCCAGGCGGTGTTTAACCTGCTGGAGGCCATTGAATCCGGTCACAGCCCTTATATTTCTGAACAGCTTTCTGCCGGTTATGATCCGGACATTGTGGCCGCCAGAGAAGAACCGGTGCAGCCGTTTCTCGATTTTGCGGAACAGGTGTTACCACAGTCAGTGACCCGTTCGGCGATTACCGCCGCCTGGCGACGTCCGGAAACGGATAGTGTGCCAATGATCCTTGAGCAGGCGAGGTTAAACCCGGTACAGTCGGAAAAAACCCGCCAGCTGGCACACCAGCTGGCCGAAAACTTACGCCAGCAGAAAGTAAGCAGCGGGCGCTCAGGTATGGTACAGAGCCTGCTGCAGGAGTTTTCCCTTTCTTCTCAGGAGGGGGTTGCTCTGATGTGTCTGGCAGAAGCATTGTTACGTATTCCGGATAAGCCCACCCGCGATGCCCTGATCCGTGACAAAATCAGTCATGGCAACTGGCAGTCACATCTTGGCCGCAGCTCTTCACTGTTTGTCAATGCCGCCACCTGGGGACTGCTGGTCACCGGTAAGCTGGTTGCTACCCATAATGAGGCCAGCTTGTCACGTTCCCTGAACCGGATTATCGGTAAGAGCGGTGAGCCGGTGGTACGCAAAGGTGTTGATATGGCGATGCGTCTGATGGGTGAGCAATTTGTAACCGGAGAGACCATCGCTGAAGCACTGGCTAATGCCCGTAAACTGGAAGATAAGGGTTTCCGTTACTCTTACGATATGCTGGGCGAAGCCGCACTGACCCGTAAAGATGCCGCAGCTTACCTGGTCTCTTACCAGCAGGCAATCCATGCTATTGGTAAAGCCTCTAATGGCCGCGGTATTTATGAAGGTCCGGGGATATCGATTAAACTTTCCGCTCTGCATCCCCGCTATCAACGGGCGCAATATGACAGGGTAATGAATGAACTCTATCCGGTGCTGAAATCACTGACGCTGCTGGCCCGCGAATACGATATCGGTATTAATATTGATGCCGAAGAGGCAGACAGGCTGGAACTGTCACTCGACCTGTTGGAAAAACTGTGTTTTGAGCCGGAACTGGAGGGCTGGAATGGCATTGGTTTTGTTATTCAGGCTTACCAGAAACGCTGCCCGTTTGTTATTGACTGGCTGACGGAGCTGGCACAACGCAGCCATCGCCGCCTGATGATCCGCCTGGTTAAGGGGGCTTACTGGGACAGCGAAATCAAGCGGGCGCAGACTGAAGGCCTTGAAGGTTACCCGGTTTATACCCGTAAAGTTTATACCGATGTCTCTTATCTGGCCTGCGCCCGCAAATTATTGTCGGTCCCTAACCTGATTTATCCCCAGTTTGCTACCCACAACGCCCAGAGCCTGGCGGCTATCTATCAGCTGGCCGGTAATAACTATTACCCGGGTCAGTACGAATTCCAGTGCCTGCATGGTATGGGAGAACCATTATATGAGCAGGTAGTCGGTCCGGTCGCCGAAGGAAAACTGAGCCGTCCATGCCGAATCTATGCCCCGGTCGGCACCCACGAAACATTACTGGCCTATCTGGTCCGGCGGTTACTGGAGAACGGAGCTAACACCTCCTTCGTTAACCGTATTGCCGATAAATCCCTGTCACTGGACGATTTAATCATCGACCCGGTGCTGGCAACCGAACAAACCGGTCTGGAAGAAGGCACGGCCGGTCTGCCACACCCTAAAATTCCGTTACCCCGTGACCTCTATGGCACGGAACGGCAGAATTCAGCGGGCCTGGACCTGGCTAACGAGCACCGCCTTGCTTCTTTATCCAGCGCGTTACTGAACAGTGCTGCACAACTGTGGCAGGCTGAACCCCTGATTGATGCGCCCTTATCCGCGGATAATCAGCGTCCTGATCCGCAACCGGTGATCAATCCGGCAGCACAACAGGATACGGTCGGTATGGTACGAAAATCGACACCACAGGAGGTCAGCGCCGCCCTGCAAGCCAGTACTCAGGCCTGCAGCATCTGGTTCGCGACTCCTCCGCAGGAACGTGCCAGTATTCTGGATAACGCTGCGATGATCATGGAGGACCAGACACAGACCCTGATGGGGATTCTGGTTCGTGAAGCCGGCAAAACATTCCAGAATGCGATAGCAGAAATCCGCGAAGCCGTCGATTTCCTGCGTTACTACGCCAATACCGTCCGTACCGACTTCGATAACGACACCCACCGTCCCCTTGGCCCGGTCGCCTGTATCAGTCCGTGGAACTTTCCGCTGGCAATTTTTACCGGTCAGATTGCCGCCGCGCTGGCTGCCGGTAATGCCGTTCTGGCAAAACCGGCCGATCAGACCCCGCTGATAGCAATGAAAGCCGTACAAATTATGCACGACGCGGGTGTGCCGCGCGGTGTATTACAATTTCTGCCAGGCTCAGGGAAAACGGTCGGTGCACAACTGGTTGCCGATCCGGCCATCCGCGGAGTGATTTTTACCGGCTCCACCGCCGTTGCGGCGCTGTTGCAGCAGAATATTGCCGGACGAATGACCCCGTCAGGTCAGCCGGTTCCGCTGATCGCCGAGACCGGCGGAATTAACGCTATGATCGTTGACTCCTCAGCCCTGACTGAACAGGTGGTGACTGATGTCGTGGCCTCGGCCTTTGACAGTGCAGGACAACGCTGTTCCGCCCTGCGCCTGTTATGTCTGCAAGACGATATCGCAGACCATACTCTGGAGATGCTGCGCGGCGCGATGGCCGAATACCGCACCGGTAATCCGGAATACCTGGCGACAGATATCGGTCCGGTGATTGACCGGCAGGCACAACAAATGATTGAACAGCATATATCATCAATGGCACAGCAGGGCTTTAATGTCAGTCGTCTTACCCATCCGGATAGCGGTAAAACGACCCCGTTGCAGAATGGCCATTTCGTGGTCCCTGCCCTGATCGAAATTAACAGCCCACAGGATCTGCAACAGGAAATTTTCGGGCCGGTACTGCATGTGGTACGTTACGCCCGCAACCAGCTGCCACAACTGGTTGAGGACATTAACAGTACAGGTTACGGGCTTACCTTTGGTGTGCATACCCGGATTGATGAAACTATCAACCAGGTCACCCGTGATATCTGCTCCGGTAACCTGTATGTCAACCGGAATATGGTCGGCGCGGTTGTCGGTGTTCAGCCATTTGGCGGTGAAGGTCTGTCGGGAACAGGGCCGAAAGCCGGCGGGCCATTATATCTGTACCGGCTGCTCTCTTCACGGCCGGATAATGGTATATCAGTGACACTGTCACATTTATCGTCCCCCCTGACCAGCCAGATACCGTCTGCACCGTTTACGGCGCTGAATGATTATGCCACGGGGCAGAAAAATACACTGTTACAACAACAGTGTCGTCATTTTGCAGATAACAACCACAGTAATACCGTCCGGCTGTTAAACGGCCCGACGGGCGAGCGTAACAGTTATGCCCTGTTGCCTCGTCAACGGGTATTCTGTGTTGCTGACAATCAGGCTGATGCCCTGTGCCAGTTAGCTGCAGTGATCTGTACCGGATGTCGTGTATTGTGGCAGGAGAGCGACAATAACCGACAGTGGCTGAGTGAGCTGCCTGAGGCAGTCCGGCAGCAGATCGACCTCAGCCCGGAGGCCATCGGGGAGGATTACGATGCTGTTATTTTCCACGGCGATGCTGATCAACTGAGCCTGCTGTGCGAAAAGACAGCACAGCGTGATGGTGCTATCGTCCCGGTACAGGGTTTTTCCCGCGGAGAGACCGGTATTTTTACCGAACGATTGTTACTCGAGCGTACAGTCAGTATCAATACAGCCGCCGCCGGGGGGAATGCCAGCCTGATGACCATCGGCTGATACTTATCCTCAGCGGGGATTTCAATAACCGCTCACGGCGATGCAACTGCATCGCCGTTTTCATCTCTGGCTCACACCTGTCCGGTAAAGATGACGTTATCTGAGGCCAGTTGAACAACATTGAGGCCGGATGCGCTTCCCCCGACCTGAATTTCACACCATAGTATCGTTAACTCTGCAAGTCTCTCTGTTATCCGCCCTTTCGCGGAACAATCTCGCCGGGGAAAATCATTACAGATCAATTGTTCGTCGCTTTAATTCAGCATAACAGACAGGGGAAGACAGCTATGGATACGGGCACCGTCAGTTTATTATTAATGGCTTTAACTCTGCTCATTGTCGCTATACTTTCTATGTATTCTTACTTTAAAGAAAGAAAAACCAGGCACTTTTCTTCACGGCGGCATTAATTCTCTGCAGAAGAAATAATCTTCGGGTTAAATATATTAATCATCATGGATGATATATGATGACCCGGCTGAATATCAGTCATCTTCGGCCGGATGACTTATAATGTTTTACTATTGTAATTATCACGCCATACCTTAGGGCTGACACGATACTTTTCTCTGAACAACTGGCCAAACCTTGAATGGCTAATAAAACCACACGCCCAGGAAATCTGTTCAATACGCATCCGCGGATCTGTTTCCAGTAAATGACGGGCGGCAGTTAACCGGCATTCTTTAATGGTTACCATGACAGAAGTATGTTGTTCCCTGAATGCGCGATCCAGGCTGGCACGGGAACATTTCATTAATACTGATAAACGGTCCGGGTCAAAATCATGGTTTCTGAAATTCAGCATAATCATCGAATTAGCACTGTTATACAGGCAGGATAGCTTCCCGGAAGCCCTGAGTCCGGCCTCGCGGGCTATATCAGACAACATCAGTAACCCCATATTCATCAGACCGTCGACTATCAGCTCTGTTTCCCTCAGGGATAAGTGTTGTGAAGCCATATCCAGTAATTGCATATGCGATTTTATAAAACCGGCCAGCGGATGCTGATCGACGACCACTATCGGGTGATTTAATCGTCCGTTAAATACCGGTGTCACTAATTTAGTCGACGGCAGAATATAAAGCTGTTTAACATCTTTAGCATGGTAGTGGAAATAATCAGCACGCTGATGAACAAATAAGCTTCCCGGCCGAATACGGGTTGATAACTTCCGGTCGTAGCCACTGATGACCTGTTCACCCTGCATCAATACAGAAATAAATACCGGATTTTCCGTCGCCAGATGTGGATCGAAAATAGTTTCGTTCTCAGACCCCATCGCGCTGCAATAGTCCCCCCCCGCCGCGGAGATCGTCTGATGATAAGCAATAATATCTTCAGGGCGGCGATTATTAACTACCGTAATTCCGTAACATCGCAGATTACTTTCGATATCATAGAATCGCTTTTCCGGATCAATAGCAGAGGCCTCCAGAATATGCCGGGTGTATAACGATGATGGCCGCGTCATAGTCGTATCTTATTTTCAGAAAAAACCGCAGGAAGGAGGGATTACCATCAACATACAAAAATTACCTGAAAAATACTATCCCCCTGCGGTACTGTATTTTTATCAAAAAATTTCTGCCGGTTGCGGCAAGTCATCTCCGGTGATCACCGCTACGATTGCCCGCAGATTCCGGCCATAAGGCTGAATCTCTGTAACTGCTGTTCCACGCTTCGCTACTGCCTCGGCACGACAGCGGGGATTACGGAAAGTAACAGGCATACTTAGCCAGCGCGATACGATAGTTAATCCGGCTCTTTTCCGGCAGTAACCTTTCCCACTGTTCCTGAGACGAGAGGTCAGGTAATTGATCAGCGGCCATTCCCTGCCGGGACAGTGCCAGATCCAGCCTTCTCAGGCGCATAACATATTCACGTACGGTCGCCAGACATAAACTGTTATCTTCCAGCAGATATTGTTTAAATTTTGGAATATCAAATAATGCTGCCGGACGCCCTGCGCTGACCGTAGAGCAGAACCGGCAAACAGGCTCAAGCCGTGACATAAAGATCTGCCATTCCTCATGGGTTACCGGCCGGTCCATTTGCATAATATCTTTATGGGTGATCAGTATTCCTGACAATAATAAACGAACGCGGCTGAGCTCATTGCCACAGCTACAGCACTGGTGTTGTGCATATTTATAATCGCGAATATAGCGGCTCAAACGCTGATTATTAGTTTTCATAGTCATTACGCGCTCCGGCGCTGGGTTAATCTTCCGTTAAGCATCATTCAGACGTGCCCGCAATCTTTTGATTGCCTGACTGTGCAGCTGACTGACACGCGATTCTCCGACATTCAGAACAGCGCCTATCTCTTTCAGGTTAAGTTCGTCCTGGTAGTAAAGGCTGAGGACCTGTTTCTCACGGTCCGGCAATCCGTCAATCGCCTGCATTACCTGTTCTCTCAGGCTGCTGTCCAGTAACTGATTTAACGGATTAGCCTCCTCACGGTGCTCTATCATCAGTTCCGCACCATCACCGTTTTCCTCACACAGCGTCTCCAGAGAAAACAGCTGGCTGGTGTTCGTCTCCATCAGGATTTGCCGGTATTCGGCGAGGCTCAGTTGCAGGCTGGCGGCAATTTCCTGCTCACCCGCCGGCTGGCCCGATGCCTGTTCAAGACGGGAAATTGCCGCAGCCACTTCACGGGCCTCGCGCCTGACCCGGCGCGGCACCCAGTCGCGGCTTCTCAGCTCATCCAGCATCGCGCCACGGATCCGCTGGACCGCATAAGTGGTAAATGCGGTGCCCTGCGCAGCATCATAGCGTTCAATCGCATTCAGTAGCCCGATCCCTCCGGCCTGGATCAAATCATCCAGGTCAACACTGGCGGGCAGCCGTACCTGTAATCGCAGGGCTTCATGTCGCACCAGTTGTACATATTGCAGCCAGATCTCCTGTTTATCAGTGACCCCTCCTGCGGTATATAAACTCTCCACGCTTTCTGTCCTGAATTAATCAAGCTGTGGAGAAATTATCAGTCCGCGGGCAGGACAACCATCGGCTGAATAAAGGCTTAAAATTTAAGTTGTTATCCCGCTGACAATCGCAGTTTTCGACCTGTATACAGCCTTATACACACCGGGAAAAACGTTGCCTGATGGTACGAAGGACTCTGAGTGCGATATCCGGTTCCGGGACCGGTAATTCTGACAACATATAGCCGTATTTAGCATTAAATTGCATCGCCGCCGCCAGACAGACAGCACGGAAAGTCATCTGCCGGCAAATCGTCGACTGGCTGGTACTCCAGCCTTCATCGCCGAGATAATTCCCCGAGTCTTCGATATCGGCGAAGTAGGAATATGGCGGGTGCATTCCCGCTTCAATAATGCGCCAGGTATGTTCCACATGTTCGAGGGCATTATAAAATACCTCATCCATCAGCCCGGCCTGTTGCAGGCAGCATCTGCTGTAATAGGAGAAGGCACCCACACAACTCGGGTACAAAGGCAGACAAAATGACGGATAATTTACTTGCAGTCTGGGACGCGGTACCCCATCGTCAGTGACGTTATAGGGGCCGTGCAATGCAAAATTAAAATGCTGAATCCCGGTTTCTGCGGCAGCGGTGATATAGCGTTCAAACACCCGCGGATCTTTAATGTAAATATCATCTTCGATCAGGAAAAAATGTTCGATATCCTGCTGTTGCAAATAACGTAATGCGGTATTTTTGCTTCTGCCGACCCCCTGGTTCTCCTCATTTTGGACCAGTGTCGCCGCCAGTTGCTGATAGGCGGCGTCCGGTTCACCGTCATTCACAATAATCAGCGCATCTATTTGGTGCCGCGGCAGAGACTGATAAAGCCTGAGTAAACCCGGCTTACGATTGCAAGTCACAATACCTACCCCGATCCGTTCACTCCGCTCAGTCATCGCTTATCCCCTTGCTGATCAGTGTTGCCGGTGTCCCCAGCCAGGCCTGCCGCCATTCGGCAATGTTATCCGGGGTCAGCAGCCAGTCCCGGCGGATCGCCCGTTGCAGTTCATCCCCTCTGCGGGCCAGTGCCTGCGGATCAGATAACTGTTCACGGATCGCTTTCAGCCAGTGTTTAAAATGGTTTTTAACCCGCGTTACCGGTAATTGACCGCGGTAAGGCTCAATATCGCTGCAAATAACCGGTACCCCGCAAGCCCCCAGTTCGAGCAACCGCAGGTTACTTTTACATTCGTTAAACAGGTTTATCTCCAGGGGAACCAGTGCCAGGTCCAGATTCAGACTGGCCAGTTTTTGCGGATACCAGTCGAACGGCACACCGCAGTGAAATTCACAGCGTACCTGTAATGGTTTCATCCCCATAAAGACCCATTCGACTTCATCCTGTAATGCCTGCACCAGCGGGCGGATAATCGCCAGGTCGCCCTGATGACTATCACCACCGGCCCAGCCAATACGGAGTTTTTTTCCCTGGCGGCGATGACTGGCTAACGCTCCCCACTGTTGCGGGTTAAGCCGGTTTTCAGCAACACGAATATCCCGGTGAAAATCAGCGTAGGCATCGGCCAGTGCCGGGGTAGACACCACCAGATGATCGGCAAGGCTCATGGTCCGGCGCAACTGTCCGGCAATATCTTTGGGGAGTTTATGACGATGATGATTACTGGCCGGAAGCGTAACGAAATAATCATCATATTCCATTATAATTTTGGCTGAACTCATTTGCCGGTACTGGCGGAGAGTTTCTTCAACCTGCGGGTCGAAAGGCATCTGTAACAGCACACTATCCGGTTGCAGTTCAGCGATATCCATCGCGGCAGGCAGACCATGAATCAGGCCGCCCTCCAGCTGTAATTGCTGTTCCATCAACTGATAGGGCTGTATCACACGGTAATTACCGCAGCCGGTAAAATTCACATGTCCGGCGATCATCACCGGTAGTGGTCGTCCCGGTAACGGAAGCTGCAGTCTGTCGGTACGCACTGACAGACTGAACAACTGGCCACTGCGGTTTAAATGACGATGGTAGCGAATATCCCGGCATAAGGATCCTTTACGGCTCTGACGTAACGCATCAAGCGCCTGCTGCCCGGCGGTACACTCCGACGGATAACAGGCCGCAGATAACCGTGTTGCCCCGCCCATATGGTAAAGCGTTGCCTGTGGCGTCCAGACCACCAGATATCCTGCCTGCTGTATCCTCAGACAGAGATCTACATCAGCCTGTCCGGCGGCAAAGTTTACACCATCAAATCCGCCGACAGCATCGAAGACTTCACGCCGGACCATCATACAGGAGGCACTGACCGCAGAGACTTGTTGCGCACAGTGCAGATAATGAAAATAGCCCGCCGCCTCAGCCGGGGCTCCACAGTAGATACCGGCGACCCCTTGTTCAATGCCGGTAACAAACCCGGCATGCTGCAAATGTCCGTCACGGTATAGCAGCCTCGCACCGGTAACAGCAACCTCCGGCCGTGCCGCGACTTTCAGTAATTCAGTCAGCCAATCGCGGTGGCTTATCTGGCAGTCGTTATTCAGAAACAGCAGATAATCTCCGCTGGCTTGTGCCGCAGCAAAGTTATTGATCGCAGCGAAATTAAATACACCCGGCCAGCGCAATAGCCGGAGATTTGCTAACTGCAGTGCCTGTAACTGCTCCAGATATTCACGGGCCGCCGCTTGTTGTGAGCCATTATCCACTACCAGTACTTCATAATCCGGCCAGTCTGTCTGTCCGGTGACAGACTCCAGGCAGTGTTGCAGTAATGCCTGCTGATCTTTAGTCACAATGATAATACTGACACGCGCTCTTACCGGTTGCGGATAACTGACCTGATCGACACCATTTTGCTGATCTTTGACCTCGGCTGCCTCAATACCACAACGCTGCAAATGCTGAACAGTGATCTTCCGTCGCAATACTGGTAATTGATCTGATGTCACCCGGTGCGGGATCAATAACAGGGCTTCCGGCAGATGAGCGATAGCTGAGGGTCCGGAAGATTCGATCACCCGCCAGATAAGCTCACAGAACATCAGCTCATCAGACACCGGCGACCGGGGCAGATGATCTTTAAGACAGGCCGTGGTGATCAACAGCTCTTCGCCCGGGTAAGCCTGGCTGCGCAGCAAATCAATATTACAGTCCGGCTTCAGTACAAGGCTGGCATCCGCTAACCGCGTCCCCTGCAAAATATCGCTGTAGCAGACAGCAGTGAGCGGATGCTGTAACAGATGATCGGCAAATAATAATAAGCTATCTTTCAGGCAATGGGTTCCGGCCTCAACAATCAGCCAGCTGTGAAGCGGGACTCCGCTGACAACCTGCTGTACCCCCCGGCTATCGGCCGGCATCTTCAGTTGTTCCCCGCATATGACACTCAGAAACGGGTATTCTTTCTCACTGATCAACACACAGTGTCGCGGCTTCAGGCTCTGTTGTTCGAGTGATCGCAGGGTGACTTCGCAGGCTTCGCGGTCCTGCCGGCGGTCGAGGATGATCACCCCGATACTGGCAACCTCACCATGGCCTGTTGTCACCGCCAGCAATACCGCCCGCCGGGTTTCACTGATCTGCCGGTGGTTCAGCCATTGTAATAATTGCCGGCTGTTGTCTGCCTGCTGTGCCAGGATATTTCTGGCCAGCCGCCATTCTGTAGCCTCTGCGGCCGTCATTGTCAGGGGGATCCCTGCGGGCAGGGTTGTAAGCAAAGGCGGTAATAATGCCGAAAATGACCAGCGACTGAGAGCCTGATCCCTGAAAGACGCCGCCCATTGCTGTGCCGCCGGATAACCGTCGATTAACGCATCAAAATACTGATGACCGTCCATCTCAGTCCCCTCCGACGCCGTAAAAAAACTGTCGGCTGCCCGCTGAAACCCGTCCCCCGCGGCGAGATAACCGCACCATCCCCCCTGCCCGGCGACACACACCGGGATCCCCAGGCACAGCGCGCTGGCAATCAGCTGATTCTCTCCGATAACCAGCTGATATTCCGTTAATTTATGACTGGTTAATAACGCAGCCTGCTGACCCGATGGCAGGAAATCGAGGCGGATATTCTGCATATTCAGCAACTGGCTGAGCAGATCTATCGCCGGGCAATACTGATCGCCGGCCCAGAGTATTTTCCGTAACGGACCGGCAGGCGGACAAAATGAAGAGCATACCAGTTGATCATCAAACGCCAGTGGCATTAAACGCAGGGATGGCGCATAGACACCACGCAGTGACAGTGCCGCATAACTCAGGGCTGAATCCGTCAGAATCCGCCATGCCAGGGCATTCTCGCTGCTACTGCCAGAATAATAAGGTCTGCCCGCCGAAGCAGTAAAATGCTGAAACAGGCAACGGCCGGTAATGGTCCCCTGCTGTAAACGGTCGATTAGTCCGCTGGCGAGGTAACCACCACAGATCCAGAGCAGATCGTAGTCTGCATCGTCATCTGCCAGCGGATCTGCACCGGATTGATGATCATCATCAGTAAAAATCCGTAATCGGCCGCTGGCAGCCCAGCGGGATAATTGCTGATAATAGTCCCCGTCAATCAACCGCGCACAAACATCAACTGCCCAGCCATGGCGCAAAAACCAGCCAGCCAGGCACAGAATGGTTGCTTCGGCGGCAGTGGCCTGCCGCAGTTTATCTGTCGAAAAAAGAATACGTTGCATAATTTGTCCTTCTGCCCGTTACCCGCAACAAAACCCCGCAGTGCGGGGTCCGGTAAATCAGGGTGAAACAAATTAATTTTGCAGCAGGGAAAGCACGGTTTGCGGGACCTGGTTGGCTTTTGACAGCACCGATGTACCGGCCTGTTGCAGGATCTGCGCACGGGACATGCTGGAAACTTCCGTTGCATAGTCCGCATCCTGGATACGTGACTGAGAGGCTGACAGGTTATTGACTGTCGCATTCAGGTTATTAATGGTTGATTCAAAACGGTTCTGAATCGCACCCAGACCACTACGTGCGGTATCGACATCGGAGATTCGGGCATCGATATCCGACAAGGCACTTGCGCCGGTAACACTGTAATCGCTGCCGAGAGTCTGTGCTTTGAAGCCATTATCTGACAAAGAAATAGAAATGACGTTAGCACCCGCATCATCATTCGCACCAACCTGAATATTGACGCTGGTGTTAGTACTGTCGAACAACTGAATATTGTTAAAGGTAGTCGCACTGCCGATACGTTTAATTTCTGCCAGCCGGGCATCCACTTCCGCCTGGATTGAGTTGATATCATCCGCGCTGTTAGTCCCGTTTTTAGCCTGCACTGTCAGCTCACGAATACGCTGCAAGTTGGTATTCATTTCATTCAGGGCACCTTCTGCGGTCTGAGCCAGAGAAATACCATCGTTGGCATTACGGGATGCCTGGGTCAGACCACGGATATTAGATGACATACGGTTGGCAATCGCTTCACCGGCAGCATCATCTTTCGCACTGTTAATACGCAGACCGGAAGAGAGGCGTTCGATCGCTGTACCCAGTGCTGACTGTGCTTTATTCAGATTAGTCTGGGTAGTTAACGACATGATATTAGTATTAATAACAGCCATGATTTTATCCTTCAATAAATGAAAGTTGATTGGATAAGCAAAAAGGTTCAACCCTTTTGCGTTCATGACTGATATCGGTGATGCAGCGCTTAACTTTAGCCAGCCGTCTAAAAAAACCTCATCCTGTGCTGAGCGGTGTATTCAACGGACCAGTATCACCGTCCGGTGGCAGATAAACCTTTAAGATTTCGCGCCGATACTCCGGTTACACCTTTATCAATACGGGATCCCATTATGACCGCCATCAGCAACCTGGATATCAGCAGCAACCTGAACCTGACCGACCTGTATAATAACCTGCAAGCATCTGAGGAAGCGAAGCTCACCCCTATTACTAATGAAGCCACAGCCTGTAAAAATAAAATATCTGCTTTCGGACAGCTAAAAAGCAGTCTGCAAAGTTTACAAACTGCGCTGGCTGCTCTGACCAAAGCGTCAACCTTTAATGCAACCGCGGTAACCAGCAGTAATCAGTCCTTCGCCGCGTCAACTGACAGCAGTGCCGTCACCGGTAACTACCAGATAAAAGTCAGCCAGCTGGCGACAGCACAGTCGGTATTATCCGGCAGCATCGGCAGCAATACCACGCCACTGGGCAGTTCTGCTACCGGCAGCCGTACCCTGACATTACAAACCGGTCAGGGCAGCCCGGTCACGCTGACCCTGAGTGATGAGCAGACATCGCTGGATGGTATTGTCAATGCCATAAACCAGAGCGGTGCGGCAATTAATGCCACCAGCATCCGTGCCGCCGACGGTGAATATTATCTGTCACTGACCGCCAAAGACACAGGAGCGGGTAATGATATTTCCCTGTCAGTCAGCGGTGATGATCAACTGCAAAGTATTATCGGTTATTCTGCCTCCGACAGCACATCAGCCCTGCATCAGACCAGCGCCGGCCAGGACGCAAAACTGACGGTCAACGGCATTGCAATCGACAGTAAAAGTAATACGGTCACCGGCGCACCGGCAGGGATCACACTGAACCTCAAATCCGTGTCACAAAATGAAGAAACCCTGACCATCGGCAACAACACTGATGACAGTGTTAAAGCCATCAAAAACTGGGTCACCGCTTATAACAAACTACAGTCTGAAATTGCCACCCTGACCAGTTTTTCCGGCAGCGGGGCCGCCGCACAGGACAGTTCTTCCAACGGGCCGCTGATCGGCGATGGTACCGTGCGTAATATCCAGGTGCGGTTGCAATCCATGCTGACACAGTCACAGCCGGGCGCTTTTACCATCCCCGCCCAGCTGGGGATCAGCATGGATCCGACCATTCAGTCCGATGGCTCATCAGGGATCCTGACTGTCGATGACACGAAACTCAATGACGCATTACAAAACAATCCCCGGGCAGTGATCGCCTTTTTTACCGGCGACGGTAAAACCACCGGTTTTGCCACCCTGATGAATAATACACTGACCAGCATGCTAAGTGATGGCGTCGGAAACAAGGGGGTACTGGCAAATGCCGTTGATTCACTCAACAGCAATTACGAAGATTTAAGTAAACGTTATGACAATATGCAGTCAGCTATAGACAGTACCATGGCCCGTTATAAAACCCAGTTTACTGAACTGAATAAAGTCATGTCACAGATGGATCAGACTAAACAATATTTATCATCACAGTTCGATAATTCATCGGATAAATAAGGAAGGCCGCGTGAAAACCATGACTGGCGCAAATGCGTATGCAGCCATCAGTATTGAAAGTGCCGTACTCAGCGCCGATCAACAGCAACTGACCACACTGCTGTTCGAGGGTGCTCTCAGCGCCCTCGCCCGTGCCAGATTATTTACCGAACAGGGGGATATCCGGGCTAAAGGGCATAATCTGTCGAAAGCAATGGATATTATCGAAAACGGACTGAAAGCACCTCTCGCTGACTGGCCGGATGACCCGCTGGCACAGCAACTGACTGCACTGTATGACTATGTTATTTTCCGGCTCCTGCAGGCCAATCTGCATCAGGATATTAACGCCATCAGCGAAGCAGGCCTGCTGATTGGTAACATTGCCGACGGCTGGAAACAGAGCCTGCAGACCAGCAGCCAGGGAGGGTAGCATGTCCGGTTACGCACAATGGCTGACACAGCTGGCAGAAACCAGCCGGCAATTACAGGCGCTGGCGGAAGCACAACAATGGACGGAACTGACGGCACTGGTGGCAGGTTACAGGCAACTTGCCGCCAGCCCGCCTGACTGTTCATCCGGCGAAAAAGCATATTACCGGACACAACAGCAGTTCTTGCTGGCAGAGCATCAGCATTTATCGGCGGTGATCCGTCAGGCAATTCAGGACACATCCGTTCTGCTCAGCCAGGGCAGACAGCAGCAAAAAGTGCTGAAAGCCTATTTTTCTGTCTAGACCATGGCCTGCTCTGTGCAGCAACTAGTCAGCGGCGGCGGTGCCATCGGCAAAGTGGTTTTCCAGTAATGACGGTTGAATATTCTGGATAACATCCTGTTGCGGATGTGCATCAGCTTCGCCAAGCGCTTTCTGACATTCCGCGGTTGGCTGACTGACTTTTTTCAGAGTCAGTCCGTCATAATGTAACACCCCGTTATCAGTTTCTAACGGCATAACCCGCAGCAAACGATTAATATTTACCAGTTTACCGTCGACCTGTGCCAGCTTACCTGGTTTAGCAATCACCCGCTGCCACTGACGGCAGTCAAGGGTGTCCCCCTGCGGGCTGACCAGCAAAGACGCGATTGCCTGGCTGCTGACCAGTCCGTCCTGCGGACCCTCTGTTTGCCAGACCCCCGCCAGACCGGCAGGTGCCGGTAATTTAACCGCCTGCTGATAATTATCGATCTGCACACAACCGGCCAGTGCCAGCATCGGTAACAACATTATCCATCTTTTCATATAAATTCTCTGCAAGCCCGTGTCTGATATCGGATATTCGCGGGCTATTATATAGTGTCCCGCGTCTAATGCAGCCCCTCTGGCTACCGGACAGCTGTTTTTACCACAGATTCAGCATAATCACACAGTTCACCTGACATCCGGCGGCAGAGCAGATACAATTCCGCCATGTTTTAGCTGGACAATAAATGTTATGAAAACTCCTGAACAATATTATGCCATTGCCCGTGATATGTTTTTTTCCGCCCATCCGGATTTTCGGGCCGCTCTGGACGAACTCAGCGATGCGGACGCGCAGCTGGCAGGAATGACCTTACAACAATGTCGTGAAATGCAGGCTGAGAGGATCTACGCCGCTTTTCTGCGCCAGAAAAAGCTCGACGGTATCATCTTTTCCATCCAGCTGGCTGAACCGGATAAAGCCGTTGCAGCCGATGCTATCGAAAATTACCTCAAGTCTCATGCTGACGCATTGGGGATGAGCTGGGAAGAATTTTGCATTAAGAACGAACTGTAAACGGAGGTTCCCGCAGGGTACCAAAAATGCAGCACGTCACGGATTGCCAGTTAATATCTGCTCTGCTACTGTGACGCCTGCGGGAATTGCAATCAAGGGAACGCTGAATGGCTAACGAGAGAAGTAAAAAATACGGAAAAATGGTGCTGGTACTGGTATTAATTTGTCTGGGACTGCTGTTGCTGCGCTGGGCAGCAATGATTTGGGGATAATCTGTCCCCTGCCCGATTATCCCATACAATATTTCCCGCCACTGTTTCCGGGTGATGCTGTCGCCTGAAGGTTGCCGGAGGCAGATGATATTTTCCCGAAAATGAACGGGTAAATGATTGCTGAGATTCGAAACCATACCTCAGGGAGATTTCCATCACTGTTTCATCCCCGGTCAGTAAATCCTGTGCCGCCAGTGTCAGTTTTTTTTCACGGATATATTTACCCAGGCTCTGTTTCATCACCTGATAAAACATGCGTTGCAGATGCCATCTTGAATAACCGGAACGCTCTGCGACCTGTTCAATTTTAAGAGGTAAGTGGATATTTTCATCGATCCACCGGGTTAATGTCAGAATAAGCATTTTTTTTCTGTCCATAGTTTCCTCACTGGCTTTCGGAATTAATAGAAAGAAATTGTCATACAGAATATTGTCCCGTGAGCGGGTGATTTTCCGCTGCCGGGGAATGCCCCTGAAATAACAATAATAAGAACAGCAGAGTATACGCTGAAAATAACCGGGAATTAATAACCTGATAAATCATTAGCGTTATGAATATCATTCATGAAAACATTCTGTGCTGACAAAATAGCCTGATAGATTCCCGAAAATAACCGGTGGTAATTATTGCTCTTACCCGCCATCATCCCTGTATGTCAGGAGATAATTACCCTGCGCGAAAATACCATCATCCGGGTGTTTGATTTACGTTTTTATAACAAAATAATCCCGCCCGGTGGTCTGTGTCCACGGAATTCTGTTCTCTGAACCAGGAAATAAAGCAGCTGACCATAAATCATAATATCGGTGATTAATTTACTAAAAAATCGCCGATAACTAAAAGTGTCATTACAAAAAAAACAGAATATAATTCTGTCAGAATGGCTATCAGGAATTAAAGTTGATTTATAATTCGCGTGTTGTTAGGTTAAAAATAACTGAACAACAGGAGCAACATGTGAATAAAAAAATAATTCTCCCTGCATTAGTACTTTCTTTTTGTGGCAGCGTCGCTGCGCAGGACCTGCCGGGTAAAGGAATTACTGTTCAGGCAGTGAAAAGTCCGCTG
The DNA here is from genome assembly GCF_018257595.1 of Tatumella sp. JGM94. Lineage (NCBI taxonomy): Bacteria > Pseudomonadati > Pseudomonadota > Gammaproteobacteria > Enterobacterales > Erwiniaceae > Tatumella > Tatumella sp. JGM94. The sequence continues at coordinate 347,404 of NZ_JAERJN010000001.1, forward strand.
GCTGAAGAATCCTTCCAGACAGAGTTAGTCAATCGCGCACTGTCAACGCTGGGATATGATGTAAAACCGACCCAGGAAGTGGATTACAGTGTCATATATGCCTCGGTTGCCCGTGGCGATGCTACCTACTCTGCCGTTGACTGGGAGCCGTTACAATCGGCAATGTATCAGTCAGCAGGCGGGGATAAAAGTTTCTTCCGTACCGGACCTTATATTACCGGTGCCGCTCAGGGTTATTTAATCGATAAAAAAACTGCTGAAAAATACCATATTACCGATATTTCCCAGCTAAAAGATCCGAAAATTGCAAAATTATTCGACGATAACGGTGACGGAAAAGCCGCACTGACCGGCTGTGAACCTGGATGGGCCTGTGGCAGCGTCATTGATGCGCAGATTAAAGCTTATGGCCTGAGCCAGACAGTGGAACAGAACCAGGGCAGTTATTCTGCCATGCTGGCTGATGTTATTTCCCGTTATAACGCCGGAAAACCTGTTTTATATTACACCTGGACACCTTACTGGGTGAACTTTGTATTAAAACCGGGTAAAGATGTTGTCTGGCTGACGGTGCCGTTCTCTGCTTCTCCTGCCGGTCAGCCAAAAGAAGATACCCGGCTGCCAAACGGTAAAAACTATGGTTTCAGCGTCAATGTTGAAAATATTATTGCTAACAAAGCCTGGGCAGCAAACAATCCGGCAGCAAGAAAATTATTCTCTGTCATGAAACTGCCGTTACAGGATATCAGTGCACAGAACCTCAGTATGCATAATGGTGAAGATTCTGCCGCTGATGTTTCAGCCCAGGTAGATGGCTGGATCCATGCCCACCAGGCAGAGTTCGATAGCTGGATTACTGCGGCAAAACAGGCTGCAAAACAGTAAACCGGTCTGTGTCGTCGTGGTGCCGGTAACTGCCTGCACCACGACGACAGTATTATGGCTCTAAGCATCCGTCTTGCTCTTTCCCTGCGACACGAATAATCGCAAGTATCACCTGTTCACTAAATGGCTTATAGTTTCCGGTATTCTCCGGCGTTCAGACTGGCCAATCCAGATTCAGATTCAGATTCAGAAGATATTAAGTGACAGACGACACCCGGACAGTGGAAAAGTGAGGCCCTGATGTTAAGACCAGCAACTGCCCTGACCTGTATTATCGCTTCCCTGATAACGATCTCCGGACTGTATTTACGCCCTGCGGCAGCGGCAGGTGATCGCCGCGAAGTTAGCGCCCCGCAACAAATTCAGCCAGTCTGCACCACCCTTTATCCTCAGTCCGGCGAAGCCGTCACCATGACACAGCAACGCATTCAACAGGCTCTGGATCATTGTCCTGCCGGTCAGGCCCTCCGGCTAAGCACCGGTGCTGCCGGCAATACCTTTCTTTCCGGCCCCCTGACCATTCCTGCGGGGGTATTCCTGCGTCTCAGCGCGGGCAGTGTCTTAAAAGCGGATACGGACCCGCAGCGCTATGATACCGGTCAGGGGCGTTGTGGCACCATTGATAACCGGGGTACCGGTTGCCGGCCTTTTATTACTCTCCGCAGCAGCAACGGTGGCGGTATTCAGGGAAAAGGAATTATTGACGGTCAGGGTGGCAGTCTGATGGCCGGTCACAAAGAAACATGGTGGCAACTGGCACGCCGTGCACAGTCCGTCGCGGGCGGAAAACAAAATGTCCCGCGTTTACTGCAAATAACAGGCTCACAGAATATTATTGTTTCCGGCATCCGGCTACGTAACGCCCCGGGTTTCCATATTGTGCTTAGCCATGTACAGGGCGCAACACTGTGGGGAATCATCATTGATACCCCCGCTTCAGCACGTAATACTGACGGTATAGATCCTGCGGCTTCGGAGGATATTACTGTTTCTCACAGCTTTATCCGCACCGGTGATGACAATATCGCGATTAAAGCCGGTAATGGCCCCTCTGAGCATATTTCTGTGATTGACAACCACTTCTATTCCGGACACGGCATGTCAATTGGCAGTGAAGTTAATGCCGGAGTCAGAGATGTTGTGATACATAATCTCACCCTTGATGGCACCACCTCCGGCTTACGTATAAAAAGTGATGCCAGCCGCGGAGGACTGGTCAGTGATATTGACTATTCGGATATTTGTATGCGTAATAATCGCTGGCCGGTCTCTTTCGATAGCCGCTATAACCCGGCTGCCACCGGTGATAAGATTCCCGATTATCGTCATATTATGCTGAGTAATATCAATGCCGAAGGTGCCGGCAAAGGAACTGTTGTTCTGAGGGGATATGATGCACAGCATCCTCTGCAGGTGACAATAGACGCGGTGACTTTCAGTCCGGACACTCAATGGTCTGTAGTCTTTACCCGCTTAACCACCGGAAAACAGGGGATTTCTCCGCCGCCAGCACGTATCTCCTTACGGATGCCATTGTCACCACCCGCGCCACAGCCAGAGTGTTCTGCAAAATGGCGCCCTTTTCCTGCCGTGTAATCACCGCCAGCGCAGAAGTACTGCCGGCGGTACTGTTACAGATCAACGCCGTTAAACATTCAGCAGTTTTTCGATCAGTAACGGGGCCAGATCTTTATCGGTATTCAGAACCACCCGACAGTTGGCATTTTCCTGTGGCGGGAACCCGCTATACTGACCGCGTAAATCGCAAATTGTCTGACCTCTGCCCGGCCCGCGGGTATCATCAATCACCACTTTCACTTTTGGCGCAACACATCCTTCCAGTCCCTGCACAGCAAAGAATGCCGCCGCCGGATCATGGATTGCACAAACATTGCGGCCCAGCTTTTGCTGATAGAAACCCATATACAGGGTCAGCATTTCACCCAGCGCACGGGCGAAGGGCCGTTCTGCGTTCAGTAATTGCCGGTGGTGATGTTCTTCAAACAGTTGTTGCATGGTGACATCCAGCGGCACCATGACCAGATTATCCAGAGCACTGAACACTATTCCTGCCGCTTCCGGATCTTCTGCTATGTTAGCTTCGGCTACCGGTGTCCGGTTTCCCGGTGCATTGGCCGCTCCGCCCATCAGAGTCACCTGACCCAATAACTGCCCTAAGCCGGGTTCCAGTTGTAGCGCACACGCCAGATTAGTCAGTGGCCCGGTCGCCAGCACCTGTAATTCTCCCGGATATTTTCTGGCCAGATCCACCAGCAGCTCTGCCGCGCTACCTGCCGCCAGCGGGTGTGGAGAATCGGCCAGTATCACATCGCCGATGCCATTTTCACCATGAATATGCTGGCTGCTGTTATGGAAAGCAGCACACAAATGGCCGGCATTCCCCTGTGCCACAGGAATACCTTCGGCACCTGCCAGACTCAGCAAATTAAGGGTATTACGTGCCCCCGAAGCGGCGTCAGTGTTACCGCAGACACTGCCTATACCGACAATCTCAACCTTCTCTTTTTCCGCCAGCAAATACCCCAGCGCCAGAGCATCATCAATACCTGTGTCACAGTCAAAAAACAGTTTTAGTGGTTGCATTTTGTACCTTTACTGAACAGAAGGGCCAGTGTAGCGCTGATAAACCTGCAGCCACACTGGCATACTATGTCACGACAAATTATGTTTTCCGCATCTTAACCATAAAACCGGAAATAACCGCCAGGGCTGTCAGCCCGGTACTGATCATTAATCCGTGACGGAAACCTTCAAGGGTACCACTGCCCACCGAAGCTGCAATCAGACCAATTCCCAGCCCCGCCCCGAGACCGAATGACGCCCCGTTTACCGCCGTCAGGGAAGATGGTGCTTCTTTGGGCGACAACAGCACACTCAGTCCACTGATACAACTCAGTACCACACCATAGTAGGTTATCCCCAGCAGTAATAAACTGACGATCAGTACCGGTTTATTTACCGGATTCAGGGTAATGACCACCATCAGGACCAGGCAGAGTACCAGTCCGGTTCTGAATGTTTTAATCCAGCCCGCCTTTCCGGCCAGCCAGCCCGACGGAGGCGCCGAGAGAAAACCCATCAACGCTGGCGGGGTCAGAAACAGCAGCGATGAACGGGCAGCACTCATCCCAAGGCCGGCATGGGTATCCTGCGAGATAATAATCACCGCGAAACCCAGCACCGAAAAGACACCCGCCAGAATCAGGATAGTTGTGGCAATGACCGGCCAGAACTGACGGGTAAAAAAGTGTTCCACCGGCACCAGGGGTATTGCACGACGTTTTTCTATAAACCAGAACAGCACAATGGCTGCCACAAACAACAGCAGGTACAACAGTGTCTGCTGGCTTAACCAGCCCGCTGACGATCCTTTATCAAGGCAGATATTAATAAAAATAATACTGAAGGACAGTATCACAGCTCCCGGCCAGTCCATTTTACCTTCAGCTACACCAGGTTCATCACGGGGAATAAGCAGGCTTATTGCCACCAGCGCTACTACACACACCGCCAGTGTGATCAGAAAAATGGACTGGTAACCATAAGCATCACTGAGCAGCCCGCCTATATAACCATCGATGCCCCCGACACCACCATTCACCGCAGTAATCACGCCAATGGCGGTACCGAACAGACGGCGGCTGATACGCTGATGCAGCAGCAAATAGGAAAGCTGAAATGTCGCGCTGCTTGCTCCCTGGAGTACGCGCCCGGCCAGCATAGTGTAATAGTCGTGGGTAAAGGCACTGATCAGCGTACCGACACTGCAGATAACCATCACCGCAATCAGCATACGCCGGCGACCAATAAAATCACTGAAACGGCTCAGTACCACTCCGCAAATTGATCCGGAAAGAAAAAATAATGACGACACGGCGGAAATATCCGTCATGCTGACATTAAGTTGCTTCGCCATTTCGGGCAAAGCCGGTGAAAGCATCGAACAATTCAGCTGAAAAGCAAGAATCGCAAGCATAAGTGCAGAAACCAGCAGAGCGGCATTTTTGCCTTCCAGCCCGCCGGAAGCCGGTGATACTGCCACAGAGTTCATAAAAAGTCCTGTCAGAGTAATAATAAATCAGATGTTATACTTGCCTGTATAATATCTCACAAATGCGTTTTACTTATCACCGGGATCCACTTACTATTTTCTTTTCTGTTACTGCTGTTTAAATATGCTCATGTCAGAGATCAATCAATTTCTTATGTCTCCCCTGACTGCCGGAAGCGGACAACCGTTACGGGTTGCGGTCTATTCACGGCTGTCTGCCGCCATTCGCCGGGGTCTGCTGCTGCCGGGTGCAATGCTGCCAAAAGAGAGTGATTTGGGTGAACAAATGGGGGTAAGCCGGACCGTAATCCGTGAAGCACTGATGCTGCTGGAAGAAGATGGTCTGTTACTCACCAGACGCGGTATCGGACGCTTTGTTACCCATAAACTCCCAACCCCGGGTCTGGAAAATTTGCTTCCCCCTGAGGAAATATTTGGCTACCCGCCGGGGGAAATACGTTTGCAACGGATTGATGCACGGTTACAGCAGCCTTCAGATTTCACACATAAATTACTGGAAACCAGTGATGATGACGCAAGCTGGTTCTGTGAAAGCCTGATCTACAGTGGCAATACAGTGATAGCTTTATTACAGGAACATCTGCCCGCGGGTCAGCGTCTGGATGCGGCAGACCCGCGTATTGCTCCGGCGGTTGATTTTTCCGCCCGCCAGTACCACTGCCGGTCAGTGCACTCGCTGTTACTGAATATACTGCAAGAGACACCGCAACCGGCAGTCTGCCAGTTGCAGGCAGGAGTTCCGGGGGAAGATCGCGGTAAAAAGCTGGACATTGCGGCCGACGCCCCGGTGATGGTACTGACCCGATCACTGAGATACCCGTCCGGCCCGCTTTACCTGGCGAAAATGGTGATAAAAGCCGGTTTTCCGCTGAGTATTAATCAGTCGGTATCAGCCCTGTAACGGCAGGTCCCCTGTCCTGCGGGAACTGCCGTGACTACCGGTGGTTATAAATCGAAACGGTCCAGATTCATGACTTTAGTCCATGCTGCCACGAAATCTTTCACCAGTTTTTCTCCGGCGTCCTCACTGGCATAAACTTCAGCAATGGCACGCAATACCGGATGAGAACCAAAAATCAGATCAGCACGGGTCGCCGTATACCGGACTTCACCACTGCTCCGCTCACGCCCCGTAAAAAGATGATCTGAACCGGCGGATGGCAGCCATTCAGTACGCATATCTAACAGGTTAACAAAGAAACTATTATTCAGTTCACCCGTATGGCTGCCAAATATCCCTGCTGACCCGCCGTCAAAGTTCGCCCCCAGGGAACGCATACCACCGACCAGTACTGTCAGTTCAGGCGCTGTCAGCGTCAGTTGTTGCGCTTTATCAATTAACAACTGCTCTGCAGCACTTGTCCCTGTGGCATTATAATAGTTGCGGAATCCGTCAGCCTGTGGCTCCAGTAAACCAAACGCATCAATATCCGTCTGCTGCTGACTGGCATCCACCCTGCCGGCCATAAAGGGTACTTCGGCTATCAGTCCCGTTGCGTTAATCGCTGTTTCCAGCCCGACGACCCCGGCCAGTACAATAATATCTGCCAGTGAGGCCACAGGGAATGACTGATGAATAGCTTCCAGTACCGGCAGCACCCTGGCCGCGATGGCATTCACCGGCCAGTGACGCTGGGGTAATAATGCCAGCCGTGCACCATTGGCACCGCCGCGCTTATCGCCGCCACGGAACGTTGACGCAGAGGCCCAGGCAACAGATACCAGTTCAGAGACGCTAAGACCGGAGGCCGCAATTTTTTGTTTCAGGGCAGCAATATCTGCCGGTGACGGACACTGATGTACTGTCGGCAGCGGATCCTGCCAGAGAAAATCTTTCTCCGGCACTTCCGGACCGAGGTACCGGGCTTTCGGGCCCATATCTCTGTGAGTCAGTTTAAACCAGGCCCTGGCAAAGGCGTCGTTAAATAACTGCGGGTCATTAAGGAAACGTCGCGAAATTTTTTCAAATTGCGGATCGAAGCGTAACGTCAAATCAGTCACCAGCATCGCCGGTTTATGTTTTTTCTGCGGATTAAACGCATCCGGAATACTGTCCGGGGCCTCTCTGGCTTCAAACTGAATCGCACCCGCCGGGCTGCGAGTCTGTACCCATTGATAGTTAAATAAATTCTCGAAGAAATAGTGGCTCCAGCGGGTCGGGGTCTGTGACCAGGTCACTTCCAGTCCGGAGGTGATGGCATCGGCACCGGCACCGCTGTTAAAACTGCTGGCCCATCCTAATCCCTGAGCTTCAATCGGTGCCGTCTCAGGATCCGCACCCACATGGCTGACAGGGCCTGCGCCATGTGTCTTCCCCAGAGTATGACCACCGGCAATCAATGCCACTATTTCTTCATCATCCATCCCCATATTGCCGAAGGTTGCACGGATAGCAGGTGCTGCCGACGCCGGATCACCACTGTGCTCCGGTCCTTCCGGGTTCACATAAATCAACCCCATCTCCGTCGCCCCGAGGGACGAGTCAGCCAGAGTTTCAGGATGACGATGTTCAAGCCAGTGATGTTCAGCTCCCCAGTTAACATCCAAATCCGGTTCCCAGACGTCCTCACGTCCGCCGGCAAAACCAAGGGTGCGGAAACCCGCGTTTTCCAGTGCCACATTACCCGCGAGGATATATAAATCAGCCCAGGAGATTTTCTGTCCGTATTTCTGTTTTACCGGCCAAAGCAGCCGGCGAGCTTTATCAAGGCTGACGTTATCAGGCCAGGCATTGAGAGGAGCAAAACGTTGCTGGCCACGTCCCGAGCCCCCCCGTCCGTCAAGGGCACGATAGGTTCCGGCACTGTGCCAGGCCATGCGGATAAACAAACCAATATAACTGCCCCAGTCGGCTGGCCACCAGCCCTGAGAATCTGTCAGTAAACGCGTAAGGTCTGCTTTCAGCGCAAAATAATCCAGTCCGGCAAATTCACGCCGGTAATCAAACTCCCTGTCCAGCGGAGTTGAACGTCCTGAGTGCTGGTTAAGTAAATCCACCCGCAGCTGATTCGGCCACCAGTCACTGTTTCTGGTGCCTGTCCCGGCAACCTGATGATTTTTTTGCTGATGAAAAGGACATTTTCCTGCCGCGGATTCCGGTGTAATCACGTCAGAAACTGACCGGTTATTATTCCCATATTCTGAATTACTCATGCTAACCCCCTGTATTAAACTGTGCTTACAGTAGCGGCAGCATGCTATTGTTGATACCTGTATTACCCTATCTGTCTGATAGCTCCGGCCTTATAATGGCTTCGCCGTTCAGAGTGTGTCATCAATACTGGCGTTGCTGTTTCCTCCGCTGGCGTTAATGCTGGTCTGCACCGGTGAGCAGAAATATCCGTTCCCCGACCCGCCAAATGCATAACAATAAATATGACTGTTTTTTTTGGCATAGAAACCATGACTGTTATTATTACTGGCAATCCCGTGGCTGATATTCATATAACTGCCGTATTCACAATGGTAGCCATTACCCTGATTATTACTGGCAGCTGAATACCCTCCGCTCATCGCGCCGAAGTCAGAGCAATAAAATCCATTGCCCGTATTATTTTCGCTGGTCAGATAGGTAATATCAGCCAGCCCGCCGCTGTCACACATCACCCCGTGAGTATTCTGAGAACAACGGGCATTATTAGCACCGGCAAAACCATTATATGCCGCATAGATACCGGCTCCGCTATTCAGGGAAAAAGAGGATATATAGTTATCCAATGAATTACATTCCACCGCACCGCCCCAGGCCAGTACACCGTAGAGATTACTAATACCTTTGACGCCATGGGCCCAGACTGAGCCATTGGTCAGGGCATAGAATCCGGCCCGCAGGTTACCCTGAGAGATTGCATATTCACATTGCAAAAAGCCGCCCGCTTCGGCGCAGAAACCAAAGCCGAGAGATTCACTGCTGTGCGAGCTGAAATAAGCCTCAGCACAGTTAACTTTCAGCGTAGCAGCGTAGGCATGGAAGGCCACATCTCCGGCATTGCTGACGGTGATCCCGCCGCCCTGATTTCCGCCGGAAGGCTGAGTTTCATTCGAGATAAAGGCACCGTTCATTGCACGGATCCCGTAGTACATTTTGGTGATATGCAGGGCCGGCCCAAGTATAACGCTGCCGCCGCCTACCGAGCGGATCCCTGCCCCGTAACACTGGTCGTTCCATTCTCCGGCGGCAATCCAGCCACTGACGCCGGCAATAGTAAAACCATTGAGCCATGAGATACCGAACCCGTTCTCAAATAAGAATCCGTCTTTGTTTTGGGTATTGTCTATATACAAAATACATTTTGAACAGTCCTGTTCATTCCCCCTTAAGGTCAACTGATCATAATTCCGGATCCGCGAGGTGATGCTGGCAGAAATAGTATACTCACCGTCAGCTACCTGTATATTTACGCTGGCCCGGAGGGTGCTATTTTCCAGTGCATCTAACGCTGACTGGATATCGGCATAATCGGCCGGAACATTTATTGTCAGGGGCTGTGAAATAATAGTGTCAGTCATGTTATTTCCTCTGAAAGTATTGGCCTTCCAGTCTGGCTTAGCCTGCTGTCCCGGTTCCAGATATTTTGTTTGTCAGGCCAGCAGTACAACATCTCGCCTACGGTTAACACCACAACCTTAAATCAATAATGTATTGAATAAAATGCCTTACAACCGCTTTGATAGCCGACAACGGGCCCGTTACCGGCTATCCTGAGTCCCCGTGCTATACTCTGATAAATCCTCTTCCGTAGCAGCAGACCGCACTATTAACAGGAGTAATAATGAAAGTATGGCCCGTACTGACAGGGATCGCATTATCACTGACTCTGGTGGCCTGTCAGTCCCCTGTTCCGCCGAAAGGTATCACCCCGCTGACCCCTTTTGACGCCAGCCGTTATCTCGGTAAATGGTATGAAATCGCGCGGCTGGATAACCGTTTTGAACGGGGCCTGCAGCAAGTGACTGCGACTTACGGACAGCGCAAGGATGGCGGGATCAGTGTGGTTAACCGCGGATACGACCCGCAAAGCGGGCGCTGGAAAAGCAGTGAAGGCAAAGCCTATTTTACCGGCAGCCATGATACTGCCGCCCTGAAAGTCTCATTTTTTGGTCCTTTCTACGGCGGGTATAATGTGATAGCTCTGGATGATGATTACCAGTATGCGCTGGTCAGCGGACCAAACCGGCATTATTTGTGGATCCTGTCACGCACTCCGCAGATCCCGCAACAAGTGCTTGATCGTTATATCGCACTGGCCAAGCAGCTTAGCTTCCCGGTTGACCAGTTAATCCGGATACAGCACTCAGGGTAATACGGTTTATCATTCGACAGAATACGCGAACTCCCTGCACGGGAGTTCGCGTATCTGTCAGAAGCGGTAACTTGCCGAAACTGAAATATTACGCGGAGCACCGTAAATAGTGTTACGTCCGACATCAATATTATAGGTTTTATCAAACAGGTTATTCAGGTTCGCCTGCAGTGACAGGTTTTTGTTCACCGTATAACGGCCAAACAGATTAACCAGTGCGTAACTGCCCTGATCAGCATACCAGTTAGCCGTACCATCAGGACCCGACACTTTATCCCAGGTATGGTTCTGCCAGTTAACACCGCCACCGAGCGTCAGCGCCGGCAGCGATGGCAGCCGGTAGCTGCCAAACAGTTTAAAGGTCGTTTGCGGCTGGGTTGGTTGTAAGGCATCGCCGCTGCCATCACGGGCGACATAACGGGTAGCCCCGAAAGTCAGCTGCAGGTTATCGGTCACTGCTCCGTTAATTTCGAATTCGGCACCGCGGCTGACTGTACCGTTCTGTTCATAGTAAGCATAATCTGTGCTGCCTTTCACCAGTGCATAATCTGTCGCTCCGAGATGATCCTGTTCAATACGGAATATCGCCAGAGAAGCCGTCAGGCGACTGTTCAGCCAGTCACCTTTTATCCCTGTTTCGTAGTTTTTACCGGTGACCGGGCTCAGATAAGCACCATTTTCATCACGATAAGTCTGTGGCTTAAAGATTGAGGTATAGCTGGCATAGGCAGAATAGGTATCGTTGATGTCGTATACGACTCCGGCATAAGGAGTGATATTATTTTTCACCATATTCTCGGTCAGAGTATCTGCGGTATAGCGGGTATAACGGGCGCCGAGGATCAGATGCAACGGATCAGCCAGGGTAATCCGGGTCGCAAAATAGGCCGACTTTTGGTGAATAGTATTATCTTCTGCAAGGGCCTGTGGGTCCCAGTCTGGCTGCGGGTAGTTCCCCCAGTCATTAAAGTCACCGACATCGGCCGAGGTAAAACTGGTCGACGCACTGTAATAACGGTTGTTCTGCCGGATATAACTGACACCAGCCATCAGTTCATGCTGACGGCCGAATAACTGATACGGCCCGCTGACATAAGCATCAGCAGCATTTTCACGGCGTTTCGCCGTATTATAACCGGTGCCCCCCAACAGATCGTACCCTGTATAAGGCCCGACACCAATCCCAGTGGTTTTATTAAAATAACCATCAATATACAGCAACTTACTGTCCATCGTCGACTCAGTATGGCTGCCACTCAGTGTGAACTGCCAGCCATTAGCCAGAGCCTGATTCAGGCTGGCAAACACCCGCCGGGTATGTACATCATTATAGGCCCAGTCAGGAGCAAGATTAGTACTGCGTTTATAACTGGTTTTACTACCGTCAAGATAGAAGGTCGGCAGCCCTCCCCAGGTTGCTCCGTGAACATCGGTATCTTCATAGTCATACCCGACAGAAGCCGTCGTCGACTCCGTAATGTCTGCATCAAGCACCGCGTAAAGGAATTTCTTTTGCGTATGATAGTGATCGAGCCAGCTGCCACTGTGCTGATAACCGGCAACCACACGGCCACGGACCCGGCCGGATTCACTCAGGGGACCGGAAAGATCTGCCACATAGCGCTGGTTATCCCAGCTACCGTAACTGGCATCAAGGTTGCCTTTAAAGGTTTTACTGTCGGCCTGTTTACGTATCATATTCACTGAGGCTGCCGGGTCTCCGGCACCACTCATTAAACCGGCCGCACCACGGACCACATCTACCCGCTGATAAATTGCCGTATCTGACAGGGTATCACCGAGATTCCAGCGATCATCGACCAGGACCGGAACACCATCGACCTGATAGTTATCTATTTTAAATCCGCGTGAATAGAAGTTACTGCGGTTAGCCCCCGAGTTCTCTTCAGAAATACCTGTCGTGTTCTCCAGTACATCATTAAGCGTATTGAGTTGCTGATCCGTCATCCGCTGACGGGTAATGACTGTTACTGACTGAGGGGTGTCACGCGCGGTCAGGGCCATTTTTGTCGCAGCACGGGTCACCGGTACCGTATAATCCGTATCTTCAGGGGTATCACTGTCGGATACTGGTTCGTTCCCGGTCACCAGCAGGGTGTTATTTTTTATACCACTGTCACCTGCCGCGGCCTGGCTATGGGGCATATATAATGCACCGGCAACCATAACAGCCAGTAATGACAGAGAAGGCCGCGAATCCTTCACCCGGTAAATCACGGGACAATGTTCCCGCCCCCTGAACTGACTGCTGTAAAAAGGCATCATTATCCTCAATAGCGTTTTTATCGGCGGTGCAGATATTTGCAACCGTACGTTTTACTCTGCATCTCTGTCGGTTTTTCCCCTGTTCCGCAGGCCATAACCAGCCATAGCTCAGAGAAACAAATCACACACAAAAATAAGAATGAGAAGTATAATCATTTTTATTGTCAGTTCAATGTAAAGATACGGAACCAGTACAGGATCGGGGGGGATGTGCAGAGGACGCACGGCCGCGCCCTCTGCACTCCGGGCCGGTGGATTAGACCTGTGCGGGTATTACGCCCGGGCCGGTACAGTAACTCTGATGAGGGTATGCCGCATATCAATCCGGCGGGATTCTGTTCGCCATTACGTAAAGTTATTTTTTGCTGCCCCGCTGCGGGCGACCAGGCAAAGGGCGCAATGGCCGGGGGCTGTGACGTAACGTTTGCGCTGACATGCAATATATCAATCCG
>NZ_JAERJN010000020.1:0-66347 GCF_018257595.1 Tatumella sp. JGM94
GGGAACCTGCGGTTGGATCACCTCCTTACCTGAAGATACACTTCTGCGCAGTGTCCACACAGATTGTCTGATAGAAAGTATGAGCAAGGCGTCTTGCCGAAGCAGACTTCAGTGTCCCCTTCGTCTAGAGGCCCAGGACACCGCCCTTTCACGGCGGTAACAGGGGTTCGAATCCCCTAGGGGACGCCACTTGCTGGTATGTGAGTGAAAGTCACCGACCGATATATCTTAAAGATGACTTACGAGTCATGTTTAAGATATTGCTCTTTAACAATCCGGAACAAGCTGAAAATTTGAAAACAATGAATAACGAGAGTTATTCAGAGTCTCTCAAAAACTTTTACGATTCATAAGTCGTTGCAAGACGTCTGTGGGTTGTGAGGTTAAGCGAATAAGCGTACACGGTGGATGCCCTGGCAGTCAGAGGCGATGAAGGACGTGCTAATCTGCGATAAGCGTCGGTAAGGTGATATGAACCGTTATAACCGACGATTTCCGAATGGGGAAACCCGGTGCACTCAGTGCATCATCGCAACATGAATACATAGTGTTGCGAAGCGAACCGGGGGAACTGAAACATCTAAGTACCCCGAGGAAAAGAAATCAACCGAGATTCCCCCAGTAGCGGCGAGCGAACGGGGAGGAGCCCGGAACCATCATCAGTGTGTGTATTAATGGAAGCGTCCGGAATGTCGCACGATACAGGGTGAAAGTCCCGTACATGAAAATACACACATTGTGAGTTCGAAGAGTAGGGCGGGACACGTGGTATCCTGTCTGAATATGGGGGGACCATCCTCCAAGGCTAAATACTCCTGACTGACCGATAGTGAACCAGTACCGTGAGGGAAAGGCGAAAAGAACCCCGGCGAGGGGAGTGAAAAGAACCTGAAACCGTGTACGTACAAGCAGTGGGAGCACCTTTNGGTGTGACTGCGTACCTTTTGTATAATGGGTCAGCGACTTATATTCTGTAGCAAGGTTAACCGAATAGGGGAGCCGAAGGGAAACCGAGTCTTAACTGGGCGTTAAGTTGCAGGGTATAGACCCGAAACCCGGTGATCTAGCCATGGGCAGGTTGAAGGTTGGGTAACACTAACTGGAGGACCGAACCGACTAATGTTGAAAAATTAGCGGATGACCTGTGGCTGGGGGTGAAAGGCCAATCAAACCGGGAGATAGCTGGTTCTCCCCGAAAGCTATTTAGGTAGCGCCTCGTGAATTCATCTCCGGGGGTAGAGCACTGTTTCGGCTAGGGGGCCATCCCGGCTTACCAACCCGATGCAAACTGCGAATACCGGAGAATGTTATCACGGGAGACACACGGCGGGTGCTAACGTCCGTCGTGAAGAGGGAAACAACCCAGACCGCCAGCTAAGGTCCCAAAGTCACAGTTAAGTGGGAAACGATGTGGGAAGGCTCAGACAGCCAGGATGTTGGCTTAGAAGCAGCCATCATTTAAAGAAAGCGTAATAGCTCACTGGTCGAGTCGGCCTGCGCGGAAGATGTAACGGGGCTAAACTGTGCACCGAAGCTGCGGCAGCGACACTATGTGTTGTTGGGTAGGGGAGCGTTCTGTAAGCCGTTGAAGGTGGTCTGTGAGGGCTGCTGGAGGTATCAGAAGTGCGAATGCTGACATGAGTAACGATAAAGCGGGTGAAAAGCCCGCTCGCCGGAAGACCAAGGGTTCCTGTCCAACGTTAATCGGGGCAGGGTGAGTCGACCCCTAAGGCGAGGCTGAAAAGCGTAGTCGATGGGAAACAGGTTAATATTCCTGTACTTGGTGTTACTGCGAAGGGGGGACGGAGAAGGCTATGTCATCCGGGCGACGGTTGTCCCGGTTTAAGCGTGTAGGCTGAGATTCCAGGCAAATCCGGAATTTCATACGGCTGAGACGTGATGACGAGGTACTACGGTACTGAAGTGACAAATGCCCTGCTTCCGGGAAAAGCCTCTAAGCTCCAGGTAACACGAAATCGTACCCCAAACCGACACAGGTGGTCAGGTAGAGAATACCAAGGCGCTTGAGAGAACTCGGGTGAAGGAACTAGGCAAAATGGTGCCGTAACTTCGGGAGAAGGCACGCTGGCGCGTAGGTGAAGGGACTTGCTCCCGGAGCTGAAGCCAGTCGAAGATACCAGCTGGCTGCAACTGTTTATTAAAAACACAGCACTGTGCAAACACGAAAGTGGACGTATACGGTGTGACGCCTGCCCGGTGCCGGAAGGTTAATTGATGGGGTTATCCGCAAGGAGAAGCTCTTGATCGAAGCCCCGGTAAACGGCGGCCGTAACTATAACGGTCCTAAGGTAGCGAAATTCCTTGTCGGGTAAGTTCCGACCTGCACGAATGGCGTAATGATGGCCAGGCTGTCTCCACCCGAGACTCAGTGAAATTGAAATCGCTGTGAAGATGCAGTGTACCCGCGGCAAGACGGAAAGACCCCGTGAACCTTTACTATAGCTTGACACTGACTATTGAGCCTTGATGTGCAGGATAGGTGGGAGGCTTTGAAGTACNGACGCCAGTTCGTACGGAGCCAACCTTGAAATACCACCCTTTAATGTTTGATAGTCTAACGTAGACCCGTAATCCGGGTTGCGGACAGTGTCTGGTGGGTAGTTTGACTGGGGCGGTCTCCTCCCAAAGAGTAACGGAGGAGCACGAAGGTTAGCTAATCACGGTCGGACATCGTGAGGTTAGTGCAAAGGCATAAGCTAGCTTGACTGCGAGAGTGACGGTTCGAGCAGGTGCGAAAGCAGGTCTTAGTGATCCGGTGGTTCTGAATGGAAGGGCCATCGCTCAACGGATAAAAGGTACTCCGGGGATAACAGGCTGATACCGCCCAAGAGTTCATATCGACGGCGGTGTTTGGCACCTCGATGTCGGCTCATCACATCCTGGGGCTGAAGTAGGTCCCAAGGGTACGGCTGTTCGCCGTTTAAAGTGGTACGCGAGCTGGGTTTAGAACGTCGTGAGACAGTTCGGTCCCTATCTGCCGTGGGCGCTGGAGAATTGAGGGGGGTTGCTCCTAGTACGAGAGGACCGGAGTGAACGCACCACTGGTGTTCGGGTTGTCATGCCAATGGCATTGCCCGGTAGCTAAGTGCGGAAAAGATAAGTGCTGAAAGCATCTAAGCACGAAACTTGCCCCGAGATGAGTTCTCCCTGACTCCTTGAGAGTCCTGAAGGGACGTTGAAGACTACGACGTTGATAGGCCGGATGTGTAAGTGCAGCGATGCATTGAGCTAACCGGTACTAATGACCCGTGAGGCTTAACCTTACAACGCCAGAGGCGTTTTGCAGAGACGCAAAGAATTTTCAGCGAGTTCCTGAATTGTTATTGTAAAAAATTAGTGGGAACGAAAGATTTTTCCTTCAGACAAGGCGGCAAGCAAGTGATGAGAAGGAGCATACATTGGTATGTGACTGAACAGCGCGAGTGAAGCCAACACAGTATGAAGGTAAAAGATTCGTTTCCGCACAAAGAATTTGCCTGGCGGCTAGAGCGCGGTGGTCCCACCTGACCCCATGCCGAACTCAGAAGTGAAACGCCGTAGCGCNTCTCCCCATGCGAGAGTAGGGAACTGCCAGGCATCCAATAAGACAAAAAGGCCATCCTGACGGATGGCCTTTTTGCACTGGTTTTTTAAAATCCTTCTGTACAGAAAAACGGCATCTCTGTGATGTATTTCCCGTATGACTGCCTTCTTATGGCATACCCGGCGGAATAAAAGGTTCATAAATTGTTCTTAACTTTCTGTACAGAAGGGCATCAGCCGCCAGTCTGTCAGTTATTACAGACAAATCAGCTTTTTCTTTGACGGAAAAACACCAGTTAATATTTTAAATCAGCTGATCTTCGCAATTAATACTAAATATCTGCGGTTTTCTCTTATCTTATACTTCTGCCAGCACTTTTGGTTTATTGATATAACAAAAAATGATAAATAAGCTTTACTTTAATTCTGTGATACTTATGCTTGAGTGACCAATAAATGTCTAATAAAACATAAGGCCATCTATGATAAAGAGCCCCCTTTCTGCGGCAGCTTCCGCAGAAACACAAACACCAATGACCAACGCCGATCGTATCAAAGCGATTGTCGGTGCTTCCTCAGGGAATCTGGTTGAGTGGTTTGACTTTTATGTCTATTCCTTCTTCTCATTATATTTTGCGCATATCTTCTTTCCGGAAGGCGATACAACCTCGCAACTGTTAAAAACCGCAGGTATATTCGCTGCCGGATTCTTAATGCGTCCGATTGGTGGCTGGCTGTTTGGTTATATTGCGGACCGTTATGGTCGTAAAAACTCAATGCTGATCTCCGTATGCATGATGTGTTTTGGTTCACTGGTTATCGCCTGCTTACCTTCTTACACTGTCGTCGGGGTATGGGCTCCGGCGCTGCTACTGCTGGCCCGTATGTTACAGGGACTGTCGGTAGGCGGGGAATACGGCACCAGTGCTACCTATATGAGTGAAGTCGCAGTACAGGGGCGTAAAGGCTTCTATGCCTCTTTTCAGTATGTCACGCTGATTGGCGGGCAATTACTGGCTGTACTGACGGTTGTTATACTGCAGCAAATATTGTCTGATCAGGAATTACGGACCTGGGGCTGGAGAATACCGTTTATTCTCGGCGCGGTACTGGCTGTCGTTGCTGTCTGGTTAAGACGCTCACTGCATGAAACTTCTGATACCACAACCCGTAATGATAAAGATGCAGGAAGTATTACCAGCTTACTGAAAAATCACTGGCGCGCTTTTTTGATGGTTATCGGGTTTACTGCCGGAGGATCATTAAGCTTCTATACTTTTACAACCTACATGCAAAAGTACCTGGTCAATACTGCCGGCTTTAATGTGAAGTCAGCCAGCCTGATCATGACCTGCGCTTTATTGATTTTTATGGTGATACAACCATTGATTGGTGCGTTGTCCGATAAAATAGGCCGCCGTGCATCAATGCTGATTTTCGGTGCCGGTGTCGCCATCTGCACGGTACCGTTACTCACCTTATTAAAGACTCCGGGCAACAGTGGTGCTCTGACCTTGTTATTAATTACGGTTGCATTACTGATCACCAGTTTTTATACGGCTATCAGCGGCGTACTTAAAGCCGAAATGTTCCCGCCGCAAGTCAGGGCTCTGGGGGTCGGTCTGCCTTATGCATTAGCCAATGCTATTTTTGGTGGCTCTGCGGAATACGTTGCTTTGCTACTGAAGGATGTCGGCACTGAGAGTACTTTTTTCTGGTATGTGTCAGTGATGGGGGCAATTTCTTTCCTGATAGCGCTGGGGCTGCATAAGAAGGGCAAAGGAATGGCGTTGTAGTCGTTCTTGCTCCTCTGCTGGCAAGTCTGTAGTGATACCGGTGTCCGGAAACCTGTCAGGGTTTCCGGATTTTTATATCTTAGGGGATGTCAGATAAATACTGACGGAACCGGAGAATAAGGCCCTGCGATGGCAGGGCCGGAAAATTATAAGATACGGCTGATCAGCCGATCTATCCTGATACGTCTCAGGCGACGGATCAGTTTTTTTATCCGTGCCGGATACTCGGCAATACTTTCCAGATCGTTATAGTGGTCAATCACCGAGGTATGCTCGCGGATCAGTGCCAGTTCTTTGACTTTTTGTTCCAGTAATTCATGCTGCGGGTCGTGTACCAGAATGGCATTTTCCAGATCCAGTCGCCAGGCGCGGGGATTCAGGTTATTACCGGTTAACAACATCCATTCATCATCGACCCAGATACCCTTCAGGTGATAGCTGTTCTCTCCGTCTTTCCACAGACGTACGGTCAGTTGCTGATTATCAATGTAATATTGCAGACGGCTGACAAAGCGACGCAGGTTTATTTCATATAAATATGGCAAAGCGCCGATGATTTTAAACGGCTCCCGGGGAGGGATATAAAAATCATTTGCGGTCTTATCGCCGATGATAATTTCGACCTGTTTACCCTGACGTAATAGCCGGATGATATTCCTGACCAGGATAGCCGGCAGGTTAAAATAAGGTGTACAAATAGTCAGTTTATGTTCTGCGCAAGGCATCAGATGAAAAATGGTCTGATTTAACAGGTTTTTCTTCCCCAGCCCGACGAGCGGAGTCACACTCAGCTGATCACAGACAGCCTGATCTTCAAACTGATAGTTGAAGGTACGGAGTTCCTGACGAAATAAACGGGTTTCATTTTTAATTTCGGGGCTGGAAGGTCGCCCGGCCTGGTCGAGGCGATGAACGGCTTCTGCCTGTTTCAGGTTAATATCGACCCACTCAAACATGGTATCTGCCAGCGCCGGATTACGTATGATCTGATAGCGATCGTAGCGGTAACGTTCCTGCTGATGCAGATAGACATTATTAATGCTTGCCCCGCTATAGATGACACAGTCATCTATGATAAAGCCTTTCAGATGAAGCACGCCAAGTGCTTCACGGGTATTGACCGGGATACCATACACCGGTATTGCAATCTCCGGGTTAGCACTTGCCATCTCACAATACCAGTCAGCATTGGTGACTCCCCTGGCTGCACCGATACGGCCGCGCTGGGCGCGATGCCAGTCGACATAAATCGCAATATCCAGCCGGGGATTTATCCGCCTGGCGGCATAAAGTGCATCCATCACGCTGCGTCCGGCTTCGTCATTTTCCAGATAAAGGGCGACAAGACAAATACGTGAGGTGGCCGTGGCAATTTTTTCCAGCAGGGTTCGGTGAAATTCGGCCGGCGAATAAAGGGTTGTAAAATCGGCGGCTGATTGTGAAAGGCCGGGCAGTTGCGCGAGGTATTGTTGGTGATTATTGAGTTTGAATTTTGACAACATCACTAGGCGCTTCTTCTCTGTTCAATGTATCGTCATAACCGACAACGGCATGGTCTCGATCGTGAAGTGTAACATTAACCATGTCTTGCCGTGATAATTTTACTTTTCTGTACGCTACTTTTCAGGAGAATAAAGTATCAATTGCAGAGTGACAATCCCGTCCTCCGGTTGTCTTTCCACCCTGAAATTAAGCTTATGTGCCAGTGCAATCATCCCCTGATTATCAGGCATGGTAATCCCGTTTAGTTGCTGTAAGCCATGCTGACGTGTATAGAGGATCATTTTTTCCAGTAGCCGGCGGCCGAGCCCGATATTTTTCAGGTCTGAGCGGACCAGTATCGAAAATTCAGCATCAATATTATCAGGATCTGAAATTGCACGGGTTACCCCGATAATCTCTTCACCGTTAGCGGCGGGCTGAACGGCAACAATAGCCATTTCCCGATCATAATCGATTTGTGTCATATTGGCTAAATCTTCATGAGTAAACTCATTGATTTCACTAAAATACCGGTAATAAAGATCTTCTTTCGTCACCCGCGAGATAAAGGTTTTTAATCCCGGTTCATCTTCAGGAAGTATCGGTCTGAACAGGCACTGACGGCCATCTTTAAGTGTGACATTCTCTTCGAGCCTTTGGGGATAAGGGCGAATAGCGAGGCGAGCCTCACTCTCTCCGGAAAATGCCGTCAGTATCAGGGTTGCATCGAGTAAGGTCAGATTATTTCCGTCCGCCAGTAACGGGTGAATATCCAGCCGTTCAATTTCCGGGCAATCGATAATCAGATTGGAAATCTGCACCAGGCACTGACTGACAGCATTAATATCTAAGGCCTGCAGGGCATTTCTGCCCCGAATCGCACCCCGGGAGATTGCCTGAGTTACTAAAATTTTTGCCAGTGTCATATTCAGGGGCGGCAGGGCGACCACAGGGTGCTGAGCGTTTTGCCATTCACCGTGACCTTCCCCGAGAATAATCACCGGGCCGAACAGCGGGTCGGGCTGCACAGAAATACGC
The DNA here is from genome assembly GCF_018257595.1 of Tatumella sp. JGM94. NCBI lineage: Bacteria > Pseudomonadati > Pseudomonadota > Gammaproteobacteria > Enterobacterales > Erwiniaceae > Tatumella > Tatumella sp. JGM94. The sequence continues at coordinate 7,860 of NZ_JAERJN010000020.1, forward strand.
AGTTCTTCTGCCCCGGCGCGGCGAGCCATACTCTGGACGCTTAATCCCTGAACCCTGGCTTCTGGCCAGGCGCTATGGGCTCGGGTCAGGATGGCATCGGCGGCATTCGCAACATCCGCCGCAGTCTGTAAATAGAGCATCACCCCCTGGATCCCGGACTTATGGGGAATGTCTGGCGCGCGCAGTTTCACGGCCACCGGGTAACCGATATTTTCGGCAATCGCAACGGCCTGCTGGCTATCGGCGGCGGCCCAGGTTGGCAGAGTTTGTATACCATACCCCTGAAAAATAGCCTGGACTTCATGGGTATCCAGCCGTGTATCACCTGCGGTCAGTCGCTGTTGTAACTGCTGGCGTACAGTGAGGCGATTTTCGGGTAAACGGGCAGGAAATGCCGGCGTCTCACGCAGCTGTTGCTGATTCCTGCGGTATCCGACCATATGCATAAATGCCGTTACCGTGCCTTCTGGTGTTCTCCAGGTTGGAATGCCTGCCTGTGTAAAGGCTGCCCTGGCATCGCGGGAAGAGTATTCTCCGCACCAGTTGGTCAGTAAGGTGACTCGCCCGCCACGCGGGTGTTGTCTGACTAAACGGATAATTTTTTCAGCGCTCTCGCTGGCAGAAGACACGGCACTCGGGGCATGAATAATCATTAGTGCATCTATTTCATGGCTCTCCAGCAGCAGGCTGATTGCAGATAAATAGCGTTCTGTGGTCGCATCATCTTTCAGGTTCAGCGGATTAGCCACAGGTATCGACGCTGGTAACACCCGGCGAAGTGCCTGCAGGGTGTGGTGGTCCAATACTGACAGGGTGCCGTTTCTGTCGGCCAGTTCATCCAGCGCCAGCGCGGCAGGTGCCGCACCGTTACTGATAATGAATAAGCGTTCCCCGCGCAGAGGGCGCATATGACTCAGTGTTTCCACCGCTGAAAACAGCTCATGGGTATCTTTGACCCGCAGCATACCTGCCCGCTGAATGGCTGCATCCCAGGCAGCATCAAGACTGTCCGGGGTACCGAGTAATTGCCTTGCCTGCGGGCATCTGCCGCTTTTTATCACCAGGATAGGCTTGTTACGTGCAGCACTGCGCGCGGCAGAAACAAACCGCCTGGCATCGTCTGAATGTTCCAGAGAAAGCAGAATGGCACTGGTTTTACTGTCCCTGGCAAGAAAGTCGAGTAAATCGTCCGCATGTATATTGATACTGTCTCCGAGGGCGATAAACCACGAAAACCCGAGATTTCTTTGCTGCGCCCAGTCCAGCAGGGTATTAGAGACGGCGGCAGACTGTGAAATAAAGGCCAGCTTACCGCACCGGATAGGCACCGGAGAGAAACTGGCGTTCACCCCCTGCCAGGGCGATAACAGTCCCAGGCTGTTGGGGCCGAGGATCCGGATACTCCAGCGTCCGGCACAGGCTTTCAGCTCACGGAACTGGTCACGCGATGCGGAAAGAATAATACAGGCTTTACAGCCTTTTTCTGCCAGCTGTTGCAGTATGTCAATATTACGCTTTGAATGGGTACAAATAACGGCCAGATCCGGCACCAGCGGAAGTTGTGCGATATCAGGAAAGGCCAGTACGCCACACACAGCCTGCCAGCCAGGGGTTACCGGAAGTATCGGACCGCTGAATCCCCCTGCCAGTAAGTTACGCATCATCAGATGACCGGCACTGCCAGGTTTATCTGATGCGCCAATAACTGCAATGGATTTGGGTTTTAGTAATGCTTCCAGGCCTTTCTGGCTCATCGTTATCCTCCGGACATCAACTATTTGAGTTTAACCGGTTTGTGGCTGTTGTTTCGTGAGGGAGGCCTGATGTGAAGGTTTCCCTGCCAGATAACGCTGCCGGAAATTTTCAAAATGAGTAAGCAGTCCGCTGGCAGCGGCGCTGTCTCCCGATTGCTCCAGCAGTGCTATCGCAATTTCGGCGGTACAGTGCTGTCCGGCAGAGGGGGATTCACGCAGGCTGTAATCAGAGGGACGGGTAACATTTAATGACATTACCGGAAATTTATCCAGCCAGGGGCTTTTGCGAAACATTTTCGCCGCTTCAGTCCAGGTACCATCCAGCATAATAAATAGCGGCGGTTTTCCACTGCGAGGCGGGGTGGTCATCACCTCTCTGCCCGGAGCGGCATAATGACCGGGAAATACCACTAAAGGGCTGACCCGGGGATCGTTCACTGCATCCAGTAATGGCTGTGGCGGGGCGGTACGTGACCATTCAAAAGCAGTTGTACCGGGTAAAATATCTGCAATTAACCGGCCGGTATTGCTGGGTTTCATCGGCTCGGTATCAAACATCACCAGACAAAACTGGCTGCGGGCAGGTACCGGCGTAATAGTTTGGCACAGGCAGCGGGGAACCGGTAACAGGCAGCGCTGACAACGGACTACCCGGTTTCCGCGGGCCAGAAACGGACGTGTAGCTCTTGCCAGACGTTGTGCCCTGAGTGTCAGGACGGCATTTTCCAACATAACTTTTCACTAACAGGGAAAAAGCGCAGTGTAATAGAAAAGCGCATTCCTGCGTAGTCCGGCCCGGTTGTTTAATGACAAATCATAATGATTCGTCCAGCCATTGTTCAAACGACGCTTTCGGCAGTGCTCCGGCCAGGGTATCCAGATGCTGACCTTTACGGAATATCATCAGTGTCGGTATGCTGCGGATACGAAAACGGCTACTGAGCGCAGTTTCCTGTTCTGTGTTTACTTTAATAAAACGGATTTGTCGGGCGCGCTGTTCTGCAACCTCTTCAAAAACCGGGGCGAAACCGACACAGGGGCCACACCAGGGCGCCCAGAAATCGATCACTACCGGCAGGTCATCCTGTAACAGTTTGTCCAGCGTAGCGCTGGTGGCATTAATAACCTCGCCGTCAAACAGCTGAGCTTTACAGCGACCACATTTTGCAGCTTCGCTGATCTGTTCTTCTGCGAGTCTGTTGGTGGCAAGACAGTGGCTGCATACAGTATTCATCATCACCTCGGGTTGGGATTATCCGGTAAAACTACCTATTATTATCAGAGATCATGACAGACGGAGCCAGCAGGATCTGTCGATAGCTATAATAGATGACGGCATTAAAAACAAAGTTGATAGATTAGAAGCCTGACATCAGGTAATCTTCGCGCTCGAGGAACAGGAGGAAAGAATGAGCGACGATTTAAAAGGCAAAAGCAGTAAAGTAAAAGTGATGTATGTTCGCAACGAGGATAATACCCGTCAACGTACCGGTAACCCGCGGACAGGCAAAGGAGGTCACTCTCCGTCACGTCAGCAGGAGCCAGGTCGTCGTCAGGAAGAGAAATCCCGTTCCCCGTGGCGTACCGTATCCCGTGCTCCGTCGGAAGCGCCCCTGAAACCACAACCGGATACCGGCGTCAGAAATATTGTTGACCCGGAAGTTATCCGTAAACAGCGTCAGGAAGAAACCCGGGTTTACGGTGAGAATGCCTGCCAGGCATTGTTCCAGAGTCGTCCGGAATCCATTGTCCGCGCCTGGTTTATTCAGAGTGTGACACCGCGTTTTCGTGAAACGCTGCGCTGGCTGGCGGCTAACCGCAAAGCCTATCATGTGGTCGAAGATGCTGAACTGGTTAAAGCGTCAGGGACTGATCATCACGGCGGCGTCTGTTTTATCATTAAAAAGCACATGGGGCAGTCCGTCAGTGAATGGCTGGAACAGGCGGCGGAGAAAGAATGTGTGCTGGCGCTGGAAAACGTAGGTAATCCACATAACCTGGGTGCCATCATGCGTAGCTGTGCTCACTTCGGTGCCAAAGGTATTCTGGTCGATGATGCTTCTTTGCTGGAGTCCGGTGCTGCTGTTCGTACGGCAGAAGGCGGGGCAGAGCATGTGCAGGCCATTACCGCCGGCAGTTTCGCCGAAGGGCTGGATGCATTCCGTCAGGCAGGTTACACCATAGTGACCACCTCCAGTCATGCAGGAAAACCATTATCGGCCACTGAACTGCCGGAAAAAATGGTACTGGTGCTGGGCCAGGAAAGTGATGGTCTGAAAGAGTCGACCCTGAAACAGGGTGATATCAGTTTGTCGATTGATGGTACAGGCAGTGTTGAAAGCCTGAATGTTTCGGTGGCAACCGGCATTCTGCTGGCCGAATGGTGGCGGCAGAATCATTAATCAGTAAAAAAGCGCCTCGCGGCGCTTTTTTTTGGTCGGCGAATTGTACTGTTGCCCGTTACCTGCGGCGACTGACTAGCAGAATATCGTGATAACTCAGGGCATCAGTGAGCCCCTTCAGCCTCGCTTTTCCCGCCACCACCGCTGCCGAATGGCGGTCTGGCAAACCAGATGGTGACCAGCAGTAAAATAAAGATCCCTCCTGCGACCCAGAAAATTTCATTGGCTGAAATAATCAGTCCCTGGTTAGTGATTTGCTGTGCCAGATAACCGGAGGCTTGCTGGTGGCTCATCCCCAGAGATTCCAGCTGCTGATACATCTGCTGTGAATTAGGATTAAACGGATTCACCGACTCAGTCAGCTGACTGTGGTGCAGGGATTCCCTGTTACTCCACAGAGTTGTCGTGATCGAGGTTCCGATCGATCCGGCTAACGTCCTTAAAAAATTAGACAGACTGGATGCTGCAGCCATTCGCTCCGGAGGCAGTCCGGACAACGTGATGGTGGTTAATGGCATAAAGAAGCAGGCCACTGCAAACCCCTGTATAAACTGAGGCCAGGCTGAGGCCGCAAAATTCATCGCCGGCTCGAAAGTATAGGCCCGCCAGTAAAAACAGACGGCATACATAATAAAGCTGAACGTGACCAGCCAGCGCATATCTATTTTATGGGCGAAACGACCGATAACAGGTGAAAGGATCACCGGTAATATCCCTACAGGTGCCGAAGCCAGACCTGCCCAGGTGGCGGTATAACCAAAGACCTCCTGCAATAGTTGTGGCAGCAGGACAATGGTGCCGAAATAGAGCATGTAAGCAAGACTGATAGAGACACAGCCGATGGTGAAGTTTCTCGATTTAAATAACGATAAATCGACGATCGGATGGTCATCTGTCAGTTCCCAAATCAGCAGGACCAATAGTGCCACTACCGCAAACACCGTCAGCGTGATAATTTCGTCTGAATTAAACCAGTCGAGTTCTTTGCCGCGATCCAGCATAACCTGCAGGCAGCCAATACCAATGATCAGGCTGATTAATCCGACCATATCGATGGGCTGACGGGTGATTTTGGTTTCTCTGCCGCGGATGGTTTGCAGACTTAAGAAAATAACCACAACACCAATAGGGACGTTAATAAAGAATATCCAGCCCCAGTGGTAGTTATCACTGATCCAGCCACCCAGTATCGGGCCACAAATCGGCGCAACAATCACCGTCATCGCCCATAATGACAGGGCGATACTGCGTTTGGCCGGCGGATAGTTATTCAGCAGTAAGCTTTGGGAAAGAGGGATCAGCGGGCCTGCGACTACCCCCTGAATAACACGGAAAAAGATCAGCATAGTCAGGCTGCTCGACATTCCGCATGCCCAGGAGGCAATAGCAAATGCGACGGTCGATAGCATAAACAGTTTCACTTCACCGAAGCGTTTTGCCAGCCAGCCAGTCAGTGGGATCGAGATAGCATTGGCTACCCCGAAGGAAGTGATCACCCAGGTGCCCTGGGAGTTTGAGGCTCCCAGGTTACCGGCAATGGTGGGGATCGCGACGTTGGCAATGGTGGAGTCCAGTACCTGCATAAAGGTTGCCAGAGATAAGGCAATCGTCATCAGAACCAGCTGAGCACCTTCAAGCGGTTTTTGCGCCATGACTTTCTCCCCGGCCATCAGCCGGCATTGGCCTTGATAATGGCAGAGATCATCTGATTAACCTTATCAAGCGGTAATTCCAGGGCATTACTTTCATAGGCCGGTGTTTTACGGACGACGCTGGCCAGTACTGCTCCGTTTTTATCGGAAGTATCGACGGTCACCAGTGTTGATAAACCAATTCGCAGCGGATGTCTGGCCAAATCCTGAGCATCGATATCGACCCTGACCGGCAGACGCTGGACAACCTTGATCCAGTTACCGGTAGCATTCTGGGCCGGTAACAGAGAAAAGGCACTGCCGGTTCCCATATCCAGGCCGACAACTTTGCCGTGGTATACCACATCGTCGCCATAGATATCGGAAACAATTGTCGCCGGCTGACCGATCCTGACATCTGCCAGCTGGGTTTCTTTAAAGTTGGCATCAACCCATAATTGTTTGTCAGGCACTACCGCCATCAGTGAGCTGGAAGGGGAAATTTGTGATCCGACCTGAACACTGCGTCTGGAAACATAACCGTCAACCGGGCTGCGGATATCGGTACGTTGTAAGGTCAGCCATGCATCACGCAATGCAGCGGCACTTTGTTGTACCGCTGGCTGGTTTTCCAGTGAGGTATTCAGCAGAATTGCCTGGTTAGCATTGTATTGCTGTGTCGCGACATCCAGAGCTGCCTGAGCACTGGTCACTGCATCACGGGCGTGTTGTAAATCTTCACGGCCAATTAACTCAGCCTTACCCAGCGGGATACGTCTTTGTAAATCAGCTTCAGCCTGAGACAGCGCGACTTTCTTCAGGGTTATATTGGCAAGATACTGTTTACTGTTAACCATCTGCTGGCGGGTCTGACGGACGCTGGATGCAAGCGCCGTCGTGGCTTTTTCAAATGCCTGCTGTGCATCGGTTTTATCCAGCGTCACCAGGGTATCGCCTTTTTTCACATAGTCTGTATCTTCAAACCATACTTTTGTCACGCTACCGGAAACCTGAGGCATAATAATGACCTGATTACCGGCCACATAAGCATCATCTGTATCCTGATAATGGCTAAGGACTAAAAACCAATAGGCCAGATAGCCGATAGCAACGATACAACAAACCACGGCTAACAGAATCAGCAGGGTTTTACGTTTTTTCTTTTTACTGTGGGGACGTGCTGCCCCGGATTGCAGAGTTTCTTCACCTGCACTCATAGAATTTCCCACCCGTCATAAATTTTCAACAGCCTAACATCCCGCGATACCAGCATTTTTTTGCTGGTAAAGGCGCGCAAGCATAACGAAAACGGAGCGCCTGTCTTTAGCACTTGGTGACTTATTACTATCAGGTTACTGAATAGTTATGCTTTACGATCCATCTGATCAAGACGGCCAAGTAACTTACGGGTAATACTCTCTAATTGTTGCTGTTCTTCATCCGACAGTACCGCCCAGAGATGCTTCAGGCTTTGGTGTTGGGGGGGCATGACTTCACACAGAAATTCATATCCCTGTTCCGTCAGGTGTAAATGCAGGCAGCGACGATCATCGCTGCTTTCCTGACGTTCAATCCAGCCACGTTTTTCCAGCTCATCGGCAATCCTGGTGGCGTTGGTTCTGGAAGAACCTAATGCTGAACTGAGTTCGGAAGGCTGGATACTCTGATTTTTACGTGCATCCAGTGTGACCAGTGCAGTGAACAGAGTGTCGTTAATTCCGCGTTCTTTCAGTATTTTATTGCGATTATCGAGCAGTTTTCCCTGAATATGCATACATAACCGGGTCAGCAGCATCTCTCTTAACGGATAATTGTTATGGCGCTGGACCAGAACATGCAGCATTTCTTCAATCGGAGTAAATGAACTTTCCACGCAAATACCTCATTGCAAAATTTTTCAGGATGTTATTTCAGACAGATCACTGTGACCGCTCTGTGTTGATAGCGACCGTCACTTAATTACCCCCGGGAAAACAGGGATATTATCATCATGTAATTATTACTGATGGGAAAGTCACCTGACTAAAACTATATGTCGCTAACGATATCAGACCCCCGGTCAGGTTAATAGACTATGAGGGCTTTTTTGTCGGGTCTGGTGGCAGGAATGTGTGATCCGGCGCGGACTGGTGAAGGCTGCGATAAAGGAAAACGGATAACAGCAACAGGAGAGGAGATATAAAAAGGACAGCCGAAGCTGCCCCTGGAAATGATGACCCGTGGATCAGGATTTAGCGGCGGCTAAAGCATCATTAATCCATTGGTTAAATACTGCCTGATGGGCGTGGATCCAGCCATCAACCTGACGATTAACATCAGCATCGCTGCTTTCGCCAGCATTCATTCGGGCATTCTGGGCATTAATATCCGCCAGCGGCAGCTTCATTTCAGCGAACAGTCTGGCTGCTGCCGGGTTTTTCTCTGCCCATGCTTTGTTGGCAACAATATGCATGGTATTTACAGGGAAACCGTAGTTGGCACCGTTAGGCAGTTTGGTATCGACATTTTTCTGGGCGCCAGGCAGTGAGGAGAATGGCACCTGCAGCCAGACCACATCACGGCCCGGTTTCAGAACGTCACTCACCCAGTAAGGTGTCCAGGTATAATAAAGGATAGGTTTACCCTGTTTATAACGGGCAATCGTATCCGCCATCATCGCCGAATAGTTACCCATATTTGCCTGGACCGTATTTTCCAGCTGGTATGCTTTTACCTGATGGTTAATGACTGCTTCACAACCCCAGCCCGGGGTACAACCCGTCAGATCAGCTTTACCGTCACCGTTGGCATCAAACAGTCTGGCGATTTTCGGATCTTTCAGTTGTTCAATATTCGTGATGTGATATTTCTCAGCGGTTTTTTTATCAATCAGATAACCCTGAGCCGCGCCGGTAACGTAGGTACCTTCCCGATAAAAGACCTTATCGCCGCCCGCAGCAAGATACATATCATCATGCAGTGGTTGCCAGTTGACGGCGGTAAAGGTCGCATCACCGGAGGCAATTGAGGTATAGCCGACGTTATAATCAACTTCATCGGGCGCATCAACTTTATAGCCCAGTTTTTCCAGCGCACGGCTGACCAGCAGCGTCTGAAAGGTTTCGCCGCTGATAGTGCTCTGTACCGGTTTAACGGTGATCCCTTCGCCCGGCAGGCTGGCGGCATAACTCTGACCAGCCATCAGCAGGGTCAGAGTGGTTGCTGTCATAATTAACTTACGCATAGTCATTCCTCATTGTGCGATGGATGCCCGCACTGCGCGGGCATCCGTCGGTTATTTAGCGGGTGAACTTTTTACAAAAGGACGCAGCAGCAGACCAACAGGGCCGGTCAGATACCAGTGGCGTTGGGGACGGGTACGTTTATCTTTACCGACAGACTGTGTCAGGCGGTCAAGAATAATCGCCAGGATAACAATACCGACACCGCCGACTGTTGCCAGTCCCATGTCCAGGCGACCAATGCCGCGCAGTACCATCTGGCCCAGGCCCCCGACGGCAATCATTGATGCAATAACAACCATCGACAAAGAAAGCATCAGTGTCTGGTTAACACCGGCCATAATGGTGGGCATCGCCAGCGGCAGCTGTACCTTGAATAGCATCTGTCGCGGGCTGGCACCAAAAGATTCACTCGCTTCAATCAGATCGGCAGGAACCTGTTTAATCCCCAGAATAGTCAGCCTGATAATTGGCGGCAGTGCAAAAATAATGGTGACAACCACTCCGGGAACATTACCGATACCAAACAGCATCACAATCGGGACCAGGTAAACGAAGGCCGGAGTTGTCTGCATCGCATCAAGGAACGGACGGATAATTTTTGCCGCCCGATCACTACGCGCCAGCCATATTCCCACCGGTAAACCGATAACCACACAGAACAGTAATGAGGTTAATACCAGTGACAAAGTCACCATCGCATCACTCCAGGCACCGATAGCACCGATAATCACCAGTGATGCCAGGGTGGCAATGCCCATACCGGGGTTGGTCATCTGCCAGGCGATAAGGGTAAAAATAAGTATCGCGACCGGAGATGGCATTGCTGTCAGCAAGTGCTGGAAGGTGCTGAGGATAAAGTCCACCGGCACACGAATGCCCTGGAATACAGGACGGAAATTACCGACCACCCAGTCAATCGCATGGGTAACCCAGCTATCCAGCGGGATTAACGTTTTATGGAAGGGATCCATAATATTAAAATGTTCATGGGTAACCGGTGGCGGCGTATTCAGCCAGTCATTAGCGGATGTTGCGGCATCATGACCGCCGCTGTTACCCGCAGAGCCCCAGGCATCTGCAGAACCAGTGCCGCCGGACCCGGAAGCCGGAGGAGAGGATGACCAGGGGTCACTGCTGCCGGTTGTCGCCGGTGCGGCAGAAGTGCTGCCGGATGATGCGCTGTCACCCCATGGATTATTATCTGGTTTACTCATTACTCATTTCCCTCGCGATCCAGAGCCCGTAACAGACTGCTTTTTGAAATTATGCCGATATATTGGTTATCTTCGTCGGTGACCGGAACAGCACAGGGTGCGGCGGCCACATGGGAGAATATTTCATTCAGCGGTGTTGCAGCAGGAATAGGATCCGGGGAATTAAGAAAAGCACTTTCCAGCGGAGATCCGGAATCCAGGGCTTGTTGTAACGAATCACCCGAGACAATACCGGCAAATTTTTGCTTATCCAGTACATAACCATATTCCCGATCCTGATCACGTAATAATTGTAATGCAGTACGCGGACCAAAACCGGGAGCTTTACGCATTAGCGTATTTGCTCCGCGGCGGGCGATATCTTTCGCACTGAATACCTGGCTAATATCGACACCACGGAAAAATGTTTTCACATAATCATTGGCCGGGTTATTCAGGATCTCATCCGGAGTACCTACCTGAACAACTTCACCATTTTGCATAATTGCAATCCGGTCACCGATACGCATTGCTTCATCAAGGTCATGAGAAATAAAAACAATGGTACGTTGCTGACGGGTTTGTAATTTGATTAATTCGTCCTGCATTTCGGTTCTGATTAACGGGTCGAGGGCTGAGAATGCCTCATCCATTAATAAGATATCCGGGTTTATTGCCAGTGCACGAGCCAGCCCGACGCGCTGACGCATACCTCCGGATAATTCGTCCGGCCAGGAGTGAGCGTATTTTTCCAGCCCGACCTGTTTCAGAGCTTCCAGTGCCTTTTCTTCGCGTTCCTGTAACGGAATACCCGCCAGTTCCATACCAAATGCGGCATTATTAAGTACCGTCATATGTGGCATTAATGCGAAAGACTGGAAGACCATACTGATTTTACTGCGACGAATATCTCTTAGCTGGGATTCCGGAATTTTAGCGATATCCAGTCCGTCGATAAGAACCTGACCGCGAGTGGGCTCGATCAGACGATTGAGAAGGCGAACCATAGTGGATTTACCCGAACCGGATAATCCCATGATCACAAATATCTCGCCTTCTTCAATGGCCAGACTGGCATTGTTGACGCCAACAGACAGCCCTGTTTTTTCCAGAATATGTTCTTTGTTGAGTCCCCGTTCAAGATATTTAAACGCTTTGCCCGGGTGGTCACCGAAAATTTTATAAAGATTTTTTACTTCGAGTTTAATTGCCATTCAGTCGTATTATCCTGAGTTATATTTATTTTTTCATGGGGTTATGGTGTCCGGAGGGTGATATACGTATTTAACCGTACCATACTGAGATTATCTGACAACCCTTGATTTAAATATTTTGACTCTGAAAGTGACTGATATTCCGGCTGATGCCAGTGATATCAAGGGATAAGAAGAAATACCATGAGTGATAATTATTTGACTGTTGTGGTTAATTCATTGTTAATAATAAAGTACGGTACTTCTTCTCTGGCGGAGGGGAAATAAAGTGCTGCGGGCACAGGATTTTCGCTATTATTATTTTTTCATTTCCCTGTTATTTCAGAGGGGCGGATACGTTTTTTCAGGAAATAACGGGGAAGATATCCCCGTTATTTTTGATCAGAAATTCCAGTCGTCATCTTCGGTAACTGTCATATTTCCTATGACGTAAGATGAACCAGATCCGGAGAAAAAATCATGATTTTCATCTGCATTTGGAGATAATGCGGTAAGAATCTCCGGACTGACATGGCTTTCGTTGGCAGAAAATAATGCCTCATAGCCAAGGTTCATTAGTGCTTTGTTAGCGTTATAGCGCAGGAACATCTTTACTTCATCACACCAGCAAGTTTCCCCATACAGCTGGTCTGTATATTCCAGTTCATTATGATATAACTGCTGTAATAATTCCCGTGCATACTGTTGTAATTCATCCTGTTGTTGTGTGGACAATTGTTGCAATTGTTGCTGATATTTATAACCAATATAATAGCCGTGGACCGCCTCATCGCGGATAATTAAACGGATAAGATCTGCTGTGTTGGTCAGCTGCCCGCGGCTGGACAGATGCATCGGTAACCAGAATCCAGAGTAGAATAAAAAAGACTCGAGGAAAACACTGGCAATTTTCTTTTTCAGCGGGTTATCTGCACAATAATTCTGCAGAATTATTGCTGCTTTGTCCTGCAACGCCGGGTTACTCTCACTCCAGAGATAAGCGTTATCGACATCCGCAGAGTGACAAAGTGTGGAAAATACAGAACTGTATGAGCGGGCATGGACGGCTTCCATAAAGCAGATGTTGGAAAAAACAGCTTCTTCGTGAGGCGTCACAGCATCAGCCATCATTGCCACGGCACCGATAGTATTTTGCAGCGTATCCAGTAGTGTCAGACCGGTAAAGACCCGCAGGGTCAGCGTCTGGATGGCAGGACTCAGGGTTTGCCAGCTGGTCTTATCATTGGACAGGGGAATTTTTTCCGGCAGCCAGAAATTACTGGTTAGCCGGTTCCAGACTTCCAGATCTTTGTCATCTTCAAGACGGTTCCAGTTAATTGCCTGAACCTGTGTCATATTTCGCATAATATATTCTCTTTTCTGGTTACAGTGCACAGGCGACACAACCTTGCAGTTCAGTCCCTTTTAGTGCTGTCTGACGGAGTCTGATGTAATACAGGGTCTTGATCCCTTTTTTCCAGGCGTAAATCTGCGCTTTGTTAATATCACGGGTCGTGACATCGGCATTGAAAAAGAGTGTCAGTGACAGCCCCTGGTCGACATGTTGTGTTGCTTCGGCATAAGTATCGATAATCGCCTGCGGGCCAATCTGATACGCATCGGCATAGTAAGCCTGATTTTCGTTTGTCAGATAAGGCGCCGGGTAGTACACCCGCCCGAGTTTTCCTTCTTTACGAATCTCTATCCTGGCGGCAATCGGGTGGATACTCGACGTTGCGTGGTTTATGTAAGAGATTGATCCGGTTGGCGGGACGGCCTGTAAATTACTGTGATACAGGCCGCAGGCCATCACTTGCTGTTTCAGACGCAGCCAGTCATCACAATCAGGCAGGGTTATACCTGCCTTACGAAACAGTGCCGCGGCTGTTTCGGTACGTGGCAGCCAGCGACGTTCGGTATATTTGTCAAAAAAATGGCCACTGGCATAGGCTGACTGTTCAAAACCACTGAAACGCTGCTGACGCTGGCAGGCAATTTCGCAGGAGGTTTTGATGGCATAATAGGCAATGCAATAAAAGTAGAGGTTAGTGAAATCGAGAGCCTCTGGTGAGCCGTAGAGGATCCCCTCACGTGCCAGATACCCATGCAGGTTCATTTGACCCAGACCGATCGCATGGGAAGCCCGGTTACCGGCTGCCACCGAAGGGACTGCATTGATCTCACTCATGTCCGAGACGGCAGTTAATGCCCTGACAGCCACGTTAACTGTTTGTTCTAACCTGCCGGCATCCATCACGTTGGCGATATTCAGGGATCCGAGATTACAGGAAATATCTTTCCCTGTTTCACGATAACTTCCATCTTCATGGTATTCACTGGCCTGATTCACCTGCAGGATTTCCGAGCACAGATTACTCATATTGATCCGTCCGGGCAGGGGATTGTGCCGGTTAACCGTATCTTCAAACATCAGGTACGGATAACCAGACTCACACTGGATAGCGGCCAGAGTCTGGAATAATCCACGGGCAGAAATATAGGTTTTACGGATCCGATGGTCGGCGACCAATTGATGATACTGTTCATTGATACTGATATCGGCGAAGGCTTTGCCATACACCCGCTGGATATCATAAGGCGAAAATAAAGCCATAGACTGGTTTTCTCTGGCGAGACGGAAGGTTATATCCGGTAATACAACGCCCAGAGACAGGCTTTTGATCCGCGTTTTTTCGTCTGCATTTTCCCGCTTAGTGTCGAGGAAAGGTAAAATATCCGGATGATGAGCATGCAGCCATACGGCCCCCGCGCCCTGGCGAGCACCCAGCTGATTAGCATATGAGAAGGCATCTTCCAGTATCTTCATCACCGGAATCACCCCGGAAGACTGACGGGCTATTTTTTTGATCGGCGCGCCCTGTTCTCTTAAATTACTCAGACAAAATGCGACACCGCCGCCGCGTCGTGAAAGTTGCAGTGCAGAGTTCACCGCCCGGCCAATCGATTCCATATTGTCTTCAATGCGTAACAGAAAACAGGAGACAAACTCTCCCCGTTGTTGTTTACCGCAATTCAGAAAGGTCGGTGTCGCCGGCTGAAAGCGCCCCTGCAAAATATCATGCAGTATATCGGTCGCCAGTTGCTGATTTCCGCGGGCAAGGGTTAATGCCACCATACAACAACGCTGGGGGAAGTTCTCAAGATACTGGCTGCCATCGAAGGTTTTCAGAGCATAGCTCTGATAAAATTTCAGTGCGCCGAGGAAGGTGGTAAACCGGTGGCCTGCCTGTTCCGCCTGCTGGTGGAGATCGGTAATGAAACGCAACGGATACTGATTAAAAACACCGGCATCGTAATAACCCTCATCCGCCAGATAACGCAGCCGTTCAGCAATACCTGAAAAATGGCGGGTCTGTGCAGCAATATGTTCACGGGTATAAAGATCAGCAGCCTGCTGATCTTTTTCAAAAGGGATATTTCCCTGTGCATCGTAGAGGTTCAGCATCGCATTCAGCGCGTGAAAATCTTCTGCCGGGGTTAGGGTTGGGTATATTGTTGCCATAATTTCTCGACTCCGCGACGAACGTTAATTAAATCTTCGGCTGTGCCCAGCAGCTCTGTATTGCTGATACAGGGAACAGCACATTTTCTTGCGATAATCTTTGCCGCCAGACAGTAACCGGCGCCAAAGTTACGATTTCCGGTCCCGATAACCCCGCACAGATATTTCCGGTAATCCGGATTATTTAAAAAGTGAATAACCTGTCGAGGCACACTGCCCCGTATCTCTCCGCCCCCATAGCTTGGTACAACCAGCAGGAAAGGGCGTGTTACCGCAAAGCTGACGGGGTTGTCCAGCGGGATGCGGTATGCCTCGAGCCCCAGCCGCTGTACGAAACGATGGGTATTTTCAGAACGACTGGAAAAGTAAATCAACGGAAACACTGGTTATGATCTCCTTTATGCTGGCGCTATGGCCTGGTGCTCTTGGTTTACTATCAATCAGTATTATTGTGATTCTCATTCTCATCTGTGGGTTAAAAAAAGCACCGGAGAGAACGCACCTGAGAGATAGCAGGGTTTGCATCACCATCCCTGCTGAAGATACTATATCTGGATTTTAAATATATCAACACACACAATATATGGTATTTCGAGGGGGGGTTCCCGCACTTGCTCACAGGACGGACAGAAAAATAAAATGATCACAGGGGGCCTGGGTGGTCAGCATAGGGGGTGATGGCAGCCTGAATAACAGCAATGATGCAGGACGGCAGTCAGACCGTGCGGAGCCGATGACAGAGGGTCAGTATCGCAAATATACAGGCAAAGATTAGACGACAGGGCGCTAATATCATGCCCTGTCGTTTATCAGAGCAGGTGACGTGACCGGCAGAGTGACGGGCCGGTCAGGCTAAATCCTGAGCGCTCAGCGTTTTGCCAGCAGAAAGCCGAATACAACCCCCAGCGCAGCACCTATGCCGGTTGCCGGCAGCGGGTTCTCGCGTACCCAGCTATCAACGCTGCATCCGGACTGGCAAAACTTATCTTTTAACTTTTCCTGACCGTCATCCAGAGAGGTCCGGGCTTTTTTCAGTAATCGTTCAGCATTTTTACGGGCGTCTTCTAAACCGTCTTTTGCGTCATCGCTGTACGAATTCAGCAGTGCTTCAAGACTGTCCGCCAGTTCACCAATTTCCAGTTCACTTTTATTAATCTGTGATTTCTCTGCTTCAGTTGCCATTTTTATCTCCGTTATTTCCGGTTCCGGTTAATAATTATAGCCAGCTATTGGCATTTTGCAGGCAGACCGAGAAAATTCCGAATGGTCTGAGCTACAAGTTTTTCTTGCCGGGCTACAGTGAGCCGGTAAAAAAATATAAGGGGATTAACTATGTATTTACGTCCGGATGAAGTCGCCCGGGTATTGGAAAATGCCGGATTTGAAATGGATCTGGTCACACCTAAAGCTTACGGATATCGTCGCGGTGAAAACTATGTCTATGTTAACCGGGAAGCGCGGCTCGGCAGAACGGCACTGGTTATTCATCCGACCTTAAAAGAAAAAAGTCAGACGTTTGCTGAACCTGCTTCAGAGATGAAAACCTGCGAACACTATAAAGAATTTCCTTTATATCTGGCCGCCGAAAACCAGCAGCATTATGGCATTCCTCATGGGTTCAGCTCACGGATGGCGTTAGAGCGTTATCTCAGCGGAGTATTTGGCTGAGCACTGACAAGATCAACAGCAGAGTACGTCTGCTGTTGACGGTACAGGGATTACCGGGCGGCAGGCATAACCATCGGTTCCCGTCCGGCCTTATATTTTTCCAGAAACTGGTGCTGAAAAATACACATCCGGATAGTATTCCGGTATTCGCCGTTAATGAAAAACTCGTGTTTCAGCACCCCTTCGGTTTCAAAACCGAGTTTAGTGTAAATGTGGATAGCTTTTTCGTTTTCCTGATCAACAATCAGATAAAGCTTGTACAAATTCAGTACCGAAAATCCATACTCCATCGCCAGTTTAGCCGCCTGACTTGCCAGCCCTTTTCCCTGATGCAGCGGATCGATAATTATCTGAAATTCAGCCCTGCGGTGGACATGATTTATTTCCACCAGTTCGACTAATCCGGCATTCTCGCTGTTATGCTCGACGACAAAACGTCGTTCGGTCTGGTCATGGATATGTTTATTATACAGATCTGAGAGCTCGACAAAGGCTTCATAGGGCTCTTCAAACCAGTAACGCATTACACTGGCATTATTGTCCAGCTGGTGGACAAAATGCAGATCTTCCCGTTCCAGCGGACGAAGTTTAATTGTCATTATCTGTTCCTTATTTAATCTTCCTGAAGAGCTTCTGTCACGGGCTGTTTTCCGCAGACCTGTAACTGCCTGAATCTGCTCTGCCAGAGAAAGATCTCTCTGGCACAGAGCTTGCATTGTTCTGCTACATATTTCAGAGGAGGGTGGTTCTCTTCTGAGCCGGGAGAAAGCAGTAATGTCAAAAAACAGTCTACAGCAATTTGGTCTGACGGATGATTATCCGCGGGATTTAATCGGTTATGCGGGGCAGCCTCCGGCAGTGAAATGGCCGGGCGGGGCACGAGTAGCGGTACAGTTTGTCCTTAATTATGAAGAAGGTGCTGAAAATCATATCTGGCATGGTGATGCAGGTTCTGAACAATTTCTGTCCGATATTGTCGGTGCTGCCAGTTTTCCTGACCGGCATATGTCAATGGATTCAATGTATGAGTACGGTTCGCGGGCCGGGTTCTGGCGGATCCATGGCGAATTTGTAAAGCGCGGTTTACCCCTGACCGTCTTCGGGGTTGCGATGGCGCTGGCAAGACATCCGCAGATTGTTGCGGCGATTAAAGCGGCTGATTACGATGTGGTCAGTCATGGCTGGCGCTGGATCCATTATCAGGATATGCCGCCGGAGGCAGAACGCCAGCACATGCAACAGGCAGTTGAGGTACTGACGGCATTATTCGGTAAAGCACCCTCGGGCTGGTATACCGGGCGTGACAGTCCCAATACCCGGAGGCTGCTGGTCGAGGAAGGGGGCTTTTTGTATGACAGTGACAATTATGGCGATGACCTGCCTTTCTGGACACCGGTACAATGTACATCAGGTGAGACCCGTCAGCACCTGGTGATCCCTTATACTCTGGAATGTAATGATATGCGGTTTGCGACTCCGCAGGGATTTAATACGGCAGATCACTTCTTTACTTACCTGAGGGACAGTTTTGACGTGCTGTATGCCGAAGGTGAAAGTGCAGCGAAAATGATGTCCATTGGTATGCATTGCCGGATCCTCGGTCGTCCGGGTCGTTTTCGTGCATTGCAACGTTTCCTTGACCATATCAGTCAGTATCCCGATGTCTGGGTATGTACCCGCCAGCAAATAGCAGAGCACTGGACCAGACACCACCCTGCACCTTAGGGCTTCGCCCCCCGTGGTGGCGGGGGGCGGCAGATTATGTCATCAGGCTGACCTGGGCGGCGACGATTCGCCAGCCTTCAGGAAAACGCACCCAGCTTTGTTGTTGCCGGCCGATTTTATCGCTGCCAATGCGGGTAAATTCGGTACTGCATACGGCAAAGTCGTCGCCGTAGGTAGTGATCACGGTATTATGCAGTGTACGGTCAAGATTCGCGGAGGGGCGTGAAGCACGGAATGCCTGAATTTGCTCAATACCGTACAGGTTTTCTCCGGCCCCCAGCCGAACGGTACAAACGCTGTGCCAGAATAATTCATCAAGTACTTCAATATCATTACCGGTCAGGGCTGCTTCATAGCGATAAAACTGGGCGGTGACTTGCTGTAATACCCGCGGGGAATTAATGATGGGTGCTGTCATTCTGTTATATTCCTGAAGCTGAAAGGAGGCAGGGTGATCTTCTGCTGTTCAAGTGCTCTGGCGGCCTGTAATGCATGGGCTTCTTTAAAAGGAGCGGCGATGATCTGGACGCCGACGGACAGGCCATTGGCAGCCGGCAGGGGCACAGTGCAAACAGGTAACCCGATGAAAGAGACCGGCTGTGTCAGCATCCCCATACTGGCGCGCACCGGCAGGTCCTGCTGATTAATACGCATTGTCTGCTGATTAATCAGTGTCGCACTGCATGGCGTCGCCGGGGCCAGCAGAATATCGATATTATCGAACAATGGCAGGATCTGCTGGCAGAAATGACGCCGGAAACGCTGTGCCTGCACATACCAGCTGCCGGGTAGCATGGCTCCTGCCAGCAACCGTTCACGGGAATGAATTTCGAACAATTCAGGGAACTGGCGTAATGCCGGCAGATAATGATTCCCTCCTTCGCTGGCACTGATAATAAATGCCGCTGAACGGGCCAGCTCTGCATCAGCCCACTCAACGTCTTCTGAGGCATTCAGGGCGCGTGCTGCTGTTGCTACGGCCTGGCGGGATTCTTCATCACACCACTGGGAAAAGTACCCCCCCAGTACACCGACCCTCAGGCCGCTGGCGGGGTGATCAAGTTGTGTAAATGAAGGTTCCGCAGGACGCGGCGACTGAAAGGCATCATCAGGATCGTTGCCCTGCAGGCAATCATAAACCAGACTCAGGTCAGTGACGTTACGGGCAAAAGGGCCGATATGATCGAGGCTGGCGACAAACGGATGCGAACCCTGGCGGGATAATCGTCCGTAGGTCGGTTTAAGACCAAAAACACCACATAATGCGGCAGGAACGCGTATTGATCCATTGGTATCTGTCCCCAGAGAAAACGGTATCAGTCCTGCAGCCACTGCCGCCGCCGATCCGCCCGAAGAACCGCCGGCAATACGCTGTAAATCTCGCGGGTTATGGCTGGGGCCGTAGTGGCTGTTTTCGGTGGTGAAGCCGTAGGCATAAGCATCCATATTCAGCATGCCGGACAACAGAGCGCCTGACTGACGGAGGCGTGATACGGCATGGGCATCCTGGCGGGCGGCCGGACGGGCAGCAAATAACTTAGCCCCGGCGACAGTGGTATATCCCTGAACGTCGAACAGATTTTTGACCCCGTAAGGTATGCCACTCAGGGGGCTGCCGTGATCTCCCTGACGGAAGTTCCGGTCAACGACGGCGGCCTCCTGCAACATGCGCTGACGGGTCACTTCGGTCCAGGCATTGAGTTGCGGATTATGCTGCGCAATTGACTGCAGAGTGTGGCTGGCGATTTCACTGGCACTGATTTCACCGCGTAATCTGGCCTGTTGCAGTGCGCTAATAGTCATTTCGCTGAGATTCATAACCGGTATACCCCTGCGACTTCAATACGGTCATCCAGCGGGTAATCCATCAGAGGCTGAGCCATCCTGGCGATACGGGTAAGTTGTACCAGTACTTCTGCACGACGATCTTCTGTCAGTTCAATATCCGAGATATGTTCCATTTGGGTCAGATATGCTGACCATTCAATGGGATGTGTCATTGTCAGGTTCTCCTTAAAAACCGGCGGCACTGCCGTTACTGCGTGGATCGGATGCCCCTTCCAGCATGCCGTTACAGTGCCGGACAATGGCACCGGCATGTCCCACGGCTTCACTGAAGTCAGCAATTACTTCAATATCATGACCCATCTGTTTCAGGGTCTGCAGGGTCTCGCGACTAAAACGCCCCTCCATTTTCAGCGACTCCGATGTTTGCCCCCAGGTCCGGCCAAGCAGCCAGCGCGGGGCAGTAATCGCCTGTTGTAACGGAATTTTCTGCTGGACATAGCGGGTAAATACGGTGGCCTGAGTCTGGGGTTGCCCGTCGCCTCCCATCGATCCATAAACCATTACCCGGCCGTCACGCAGACGTGCAGCAGCCGGGTTTAAGGTATGAAAAGGACGTTTACCCGGGGCCAGTGTCAGTAGCTGTTCCGGTTGCAGGGTGAAAGAGGCACCGCGGTTCTGCCATAAAATGCCGGTCTCAGGGATCACCACACCACTGCCGAATTCATGGTAAATACTCTGAATAAACGAAACGGCCATTCCCCGGTTATCGATTATTCCCATCCAGACCGTATCGCCCGGCGCACGGCAGCCTGTATCTGGTGTTGCATGGCTGAGGTTAATCCCGCCGGCCAGCTGATCCAGATAACTGTCTTCCAGCAGCATTTGTGGATCAATACGCATTTCGCGGGGATCGGTCAGATAGCGATCCCGCAACCTGAATGCCTGTTTGGTTGCTTCGACGATCCGGTGAATACTGCCGGTTTCATCTGCTTCTGGCATATTCAGACGGTCAGTAATCCCGGCGATGGCCAGAGAAACAAGGCCCTGGGTTGGCGGAGTGAGGTTATACAGTGTGCCTTCACTGTGGGCCAGTTGCAGCGGTTTTTTACGCTGCGCCCGATGCTGTTGCAGATCCCTTAAGGTCACCGGCATGCCCAGATCAGCCATACCTGCGGCTATTTTTTCTGATAAGGGGCCGCGGTAAAAACTGTCCAGACCATCCTCTGCCAGTGCCTGCAGGGTGTCCGCCAGTGCTTCCTGTGTAAACCTGCTTCCGGGGGTGGGTACCCTGCCTTGTGGTAAATAGATATCAGCGAAGCCGGGCTGATGTTGCAGCTCACTTAACTTACCGGCGCTGGCAGCAGACTGTGATTCTGTTACCGGGATCCCGTGGCGGGCATAATGGATAGCATCTCTCAGTAACTCAGCGACCGGTGACGGGGAAAATCCGGACTCCTGAGAAAAAGCCAGTGCTTCCTGCCAGCCGCTAACGGTGCCAGCGACGGTCAGGGCGGCGTGCGGGCCGCGGTACGGAATCGCTGTCATCCCCGCATAAAAATCGGGAGTTGCCTGGCTGCCGGCAGCACCGCTGGCATCAATAGCGATCGGATCACCTTCAGGCGGAACAATCAGCCAGAAACTGTCACCTCCGAGGCCATTCATATGCGGGTACACAACGGCAATAGTTGCCGCTGCCGCGACCATGGCTTCTATCGCATTTCCTCCGGCACGTAATACGGCCAGGGCGCTTTCGCTGGCCAGATGATGGGGAGTCACTGCCATGCCATTAGGGGCAATATTGCTTTGGATCATTGGTTCCTCAGTTCAAATCTTGCAGAGAGAGTCAGTGGTAAGCAATTTTTGTTCCGTTTCCGGGCTTTTTGGTTCGCGGAGAATAACAATGGATCAAATTGTGCTAGTTTTGCGCTAACAAATGCAGCAGGAGTGATGATGAAACAACTGGATCAACGGCTGGAAAGCCATTACCCCCGGCTGTCGCCGCAAGAGAAGCGGGTGGCCGATTTTGTATTTGATCATTTTGATGATGTGATCAGTTACAACAGTGCAGAACTAGCCAGACTGAGCGGTGTGTCCAAGGCGACCGTTAGCCGTTTATTTAAACGGCTGGGTTATGAAAAATACAAAGATATGCATGATGAAATGCGGACTCTGCGGCAGTCCGGGATGCCGTTAACGGATAACCGTGATGCAGTGCAGGGTAACACTCTGTTATCCCGTCATTATAAGCAGGAAATAGCCAATCTGACCCACTGGACAACCGCCATCGATCCCCTGCAATTTAGTGAGGTTATTCAGTCGCTGGCTGATTCCCGTCGGGTGGTTATTATCGGGTTACGTAATTCATATCCGGTAGCAATGCACCTGCGCCTGCAACTGATGCAGGTACGCAGCCAGGTCGTATTACTGCCTTTACCGGGCCAGACGTTATCTGAAGAGCTGGCCGACTTAAGCAGTCATGATGTTGCCGTTGTGGTGGCTTTTCGCCGCAGGCCGGCAATTATCCGTCCGTTGCTGGAACAGCTACAGCGCCAGTCAGTCCCGGTGGTACTGATCACTGAGCCACGGGGCGCGGGATTACAGGATCTTTCCCGCTGGCAGCTGGTTGCTCCGCTGGAAAGTGTATCTGCATTTGACAGTTACAGTGCCGCAATGAGTCTGGTGAATTTAGTTTCCAATGCGCTGCTTCATGAAATGCTGGCCGACGGAAGACAGCGTATCCATAAGATAGCCGGTCTCTATCAGCAACTGGATGAGCTTGAAAGACGATAACGGGGCGTCATTGTGGTGCATTGCATTGTTTTTGTGCGTCTTCACTGGGCGAAAAAAGGGGCGTACAGCAGGGATTACCGATAATTAACCGCCAGGCACCGGTTTTTTTGAGTAAAGACTTTGGCACATTAGTTGCAAACATGGATTTATAAGAATCTTTTGTTTCAATGATAGCCAGAGGAAAATATGTGCCGGTGAAATATTGCGTGTACTGGAGCAATTAGCCGCGGAGGGTATGACACTCATTCTGGTGACTCATGAAATGAATTTTGCCAGAAATGTCGGTAACCGTGTGGTGTTTATGCATCAGGGGAAAGTCCGGGAGCAGGGGGACAGTAAAACCCTGTTTGCTAATCCGGAAACCGCAGAATTAAAACAGTTTATTTCGTCGGTGCATATGTAACCTCAATCGTTAAGGAACCCGTTATGGAGCTCAGCCCGTTTTCACAAATCAATCCGCCACAACGTTTACTGATGGGCCCTGGTCCGATCAATGCTTACCCGCGGGTATTACGTGCGATGTCCAGCCAGTTATTGGGACAGTATGACCCGGCAATGACCGGTTATATGAATGAAGTGATGGCCCTGTACCGGCAGGTGTTTTGTACCAAAAATCAGTGGACCATGTTGGTTAACGGAACTTCACGTGCCGGTATCGAAGCGATACTAGTGTCGGCAATAAAGCCGGGTGATAAAGTTCTGGTGCCGGTCTTTGGGCGCTTCGGCCATTTACTCTGTGAAATAGCCCATCGCTGTCGTGCCGAAGTCCATACGATAGAGGTGCCGTGGGGCGAGGTATTTTCTGCAGACCAAATCGAAGATGCTATTCGCCGTATAAAACCACGGTTATTACTCACAGTGCAGGGTGATACCTCGACCACTATGCTGCAGCCGCTGCATGAACTGGGTGATATTTGCCGCAGATACGGGGTGCTTTTTTATACGGATGCCACCGCATCTCTGGGCGGAAATCCTCTGGAAGTCGATGCATGGGGGCTGGATGCCGTCTCTGCGGGGATGCAAAAATGCCTGGGAGGTCCTTCCGGCACCTCGCCGGTCACCCTCAGTCCTGAAATGGAAGCCGTGATCCGCCGGCGCAAACGTGTCGAACAGGGGATCCGTACTGTCGATCATGCGGAAGGTGACGATGAGATGATCTACTCCAATTATTTTGATCTGGGGATGGTGATGGATTACTGGGGGCCGGAACGTCTGAATCACCATACAGAAGCCACCAGTGCCTTGTTTGGTGCACGTGAAAGTGCACAAATCATTCTGCAGGAAGGGCTGGAAGCCGGTATTGCCCGCCACCGGCTGCACGGTGATGCCATGCTGAAAGGTATTCAGGCCATGGGATTACAGGTATTCGGCGATATCAGACATAAAATGAATAATGTTCTGGGTGTGATGATCCCTGATCAGATCAACGGTGATCAAGTACGCGCTAGGATGCTGAATGATTTCGGGATCGAGATCGGTACATCCTTTGGTCCGTTACATGGCAAAGTCTGGCGTATCGGAACCATGGGCTATAATGCACGTAAACAATCTGTGTTGCAGACCCTGACCGCCCTCGAAGCGGTACTGAACAGTCTCAGGTTCAGCACCCCGCGGGGAGCTGCCATACAGACTGTCCTCGATCATTATCTGGCGGATGACAACCATGCATAACCGGATAGATCCTTCTCAGGCCAGGCAGGCCGCATTACGGGTGATGGCCCGCAGTGATGATTTGGCGGCTATCAGCGAGGATGACGGTCAGTTAACACGGGTATATCTTTCAGCCGAACATTTTCGGGCTAACCGGCAGGTGGCTGAATGGATGCGTCAAGCCGGAATGGAGACCTGGCAGGATGCGGTGGGGAATATTTGTGGCCGTTATGAAGGGCAAACGGCCAATGCCCCGGCTATTTTACTGGGATCGCATCTGGACAGTGTAAGAAATGCCGGTCGTTATGACGGTCCCCTGGGCGTACTGAGCGCAATAGAAACGGTCAGCTGGCTGAATGAACAGCAAATTCGCTTACCGGTCGCGATCGAGGTCATTGGTTTCGCTGATGAAGAAGGGACAAGGTTTGGGATCACTTTACTGGGAAGTAAAGGCATTACCGGTCGCTGGCCTGCGGCATGGGTGGATCACCCTGATCATCAGGGAGTGACTGTTGCACAGGCTATGCAGGCCTCAGGACTGGATGCCACGAAGATTGCCACTGCGGCCCGTCACCGGGACGCGATTATCGCTTATCTTGAGTTGCATATTGAACAGGGGCCTTGTCTGGAACAGGCGGGGCTGGCTCTGGGCGTTGTCACCGCGATTAATGGTGCGCGGCGTCTGAATTGCCAGTTCACTGGTCAGGCCGGCCATGCGGGCACGGTACCGATGACCCACCGCAAAGATGCTCTGGCAGCAGCGGCCGAATGGATGGTATTTGTCGAGAATTGTACACAGCAGCGGGGGGCACCGCTGGTGGCAACCGTCGGGACCATTGCCTGTGAGCCCGGCGCAGTCAATGTTATCGCCGGAGAAGCCCGGTTATCTCTGGATATCCGCGGACCTGAAGATGGCCCGCTGGCATCATTACAGGCGTGCTTACTTGAAGAGGGTCAGCGTATTGCTGAACGGCGGGGTCTGCGGTTTACCGCCGAAGAATACTATGGGATCCCGGCCACTGCCTGCGATCCCCGCCTGCGGGATGCATTCAGTGATGCGGTGGCCGAAGTACAGGGACAGTCCGTGTTACTGCCCAGCGGTGCCGGGCATGATGCGATTGCGATTGCCGAATGCTGGCCGGTGGCGATGCTGTTTGTACGCTGTGCGGGGGGGATTAGCCATCATCCGGACGAATCTGTCACTAGTGATGATGTGGCGCTGGCTATCCGTGCTTACCTGCAGGCGATTATGCAGGTGGCTGCCGGGCATTATCCGGGATAAGTTATTGTGATTGGGGAGGTTGTTTGCTGATGAACATTGAACAGTTTAATCAGCTTTCGCCATCAGAAGCTAAATCAGTGATTGAGGGCTGTGTTGCAATAGCCGGGTGGCAGCAGCAACTGGTGGCGGCGAGGCCGTTTCTTTCCCTGCAACAGGCGATGGCGACGGCCAGGCGGTTAACCGAAGGCTGGGGGGAGTCTGAATTATGTCTGGCGCTTAGTGCTCACCCGCGGATTGGTGAAACGGCGGCAGGCAGTATGTCCCATCACACTGCATCACGGGCTGAGCAGTCAGCGGTACTGTCGGCCGGCAGCCAGATAAAACAGTTGATGACAGCGGGGAACCGTGCTTATGAACAGCGGTTTGGTCGTATTTTTTTGATCCGGGCGAAAGGGCGCAGCCCGCAGGAGATCCTGACCCAGTTACAGCGCCGCTTAGGCAATAATGAAGTGGCAGAACGGCAGGAAAGTCTCCGGCAGTTGCGAGAGATTACGTTATTGCGTTTGCAGGAGATACTGTTATGAGCACTATTACGACACATATACTGGACACTGCGCTGGGTAAACCGGCCACGGATGTCAGTATCACCCTCGAACAGCAATCTCCGGAGGGGTGGTCGGTGATCGGACAGGGGAAAACAGACAGTGACGGGCGACTAAAAAATCTTACCTCAGAGCCAGTCACACCGGGCCATTATCGTCTGACGGCGGAGACCGGTGACTATTTTGCCGTCACTGGCCGCCAGTCGCTGTATCTGACCGCACAAATCGATTTCCTGATTCCGGAAGCCGGCAGCCATTACCATCTGCCGTTTCTGGTTACCCCCTGGTCATGGTCAACCTATCGTGGCAGCTGACCAGAAGCGGATTATTGATCACTGAGACTAAAATTATCCGCATCGCGCCAGGCCGGAAAGCGGTCGCGGAAGGCCCGCAGTTCATCCAGTGAGAGCACCTGTTGCAGCACTGCCGGCTGATGTGCCGGCGGGGCAGCCAGCAGTTCGCCGGTCGGGCTGATAATCCGGCTGTCACCGCTGTAGCTCTGCCGGTGGATATCTTCCCCGACACGATTACATCCCATCACATAGGCCTGATTCTCGATAGCTCTGGCCAGTAATAACGCCTGCCAGTGCTGGCTGCGTGGCGCCGGCCAGCTGGCGACATACAGGGCCAAATCATAGTCATTACGGTTACGGGAAAATACCGGGAAACGCAGGTCATAACAGATTTGCGGCAGAATACGCCATCCCCGCCACTCGACGGTCACTCGTTGCTGGCCAGCCTGATAATACTGGTGCTCATCTCCCATGCGGAACAGATGGCGTTTATCGTAGCGGTGTACCACGCCCTGCGGAGTGACCAGCAGAAAACGATTCACTGCACCGGTTTCGGTGTGTAATGCCACGCTACCGCCAATCATGGCATCAAACCGGATAGCCTGGCATTGTAACCACTGAATCACCACCGGCTCGGGAAGTGAACTGGCAGCGGCCTCCATTGCAAAGCCGGTGGTGAACATTTCCGGTAACAGGATCAGGTCGGCTGTCGCTATCTCAGCCAGTGCCTGTTCAAAATGACGGAAATTAGCTTCGCCATCCATCCACACCAGGGGCTGCTGTAATAATACGACCTTTAAATCTGACATAAGCGCTCCGCAGCGGCCTGAAGGGTCGGTTCCTGTTTGGCAAAACACAGACGGATCAGTTTATGCGGAAACTCTCCGGCACAAAATACTGATAACGGGATAGCGGCAACTCCGACTTCACTGGTCAGCCACTGACAGAAGCTGACATCATCCAGCCCGGAAATGGCGCTATAATCCAGCAGTAAAAAGTAGGTGCCTTCACAGGGCAGAACTTTAAAGCGACTCTCTTTTAAGGCATTGGTCAGAAAATCACGACGGCTCTGATAAAACGCCGGTAATTCCAGATAATGCTCAGGTGTTTCACGCAGCATATCTGCCAGCGCCAGCTGTGCCGGTGTATTCACAGCGAAGGTCAGGTACTGGTGTACTTTACGTATTTCGGCAGAAATGGCAGCAGGCGCGATACAGTAACCCACTTTCCAGCCTGTCATATGGAAGGTTTTGCCGAATGACGACACGGCGATACCGCGTTCACGCAACTGAGGGTGTTGCAGCAGACTGCTGTGGCCTTCCGGGGCAAAACAGATATGCTCGTAGACTTCATCACTCAGGACATAGATTTCCTGTGACTGAATAGCCTGCCACAGGCTATGGAAGTCACTCTCCTGCCAGACTGTTGCCGTAGGGTTATGGGGCGTATTCAGAATCACTAACCGGGTTTTATCACTGAGTAACTGATGAAACGCCTGCCAGTCTGGGCGGAATCCCGGTGGTTGCAGGGCAATTCGTTTTAATATCCCCCCGCATAATTCGACTGCAGGGGCATAACTGTCGTAGCTTGGGTCGAAGCAAATGACCTCGTCCCCGGGTCTGACCAGCGCGGTTATTGAAGCAAACAGGGCCTCTGTCGCCCCGGAGGTGACGGTGATATCTGTCGTGATATCCGGCGTATAGCCGTAACAACACTGAGTCTTTTCGGCAATCGCTTCGCGTAACGGCTGCACGCCGGTCATCGGGGCGTACTGATTCGCCCCCTGGCTGACATGCCAGGCCAGACGTTGTTGCAAATATTCCGGACCGTCAAAGTCAGGGAATCCCTGAGACAGGTTGATCGCATTGTGTTGTTGTGCAAGAGCACTCATTTGGCTGAAGATGGTGGTTCCCAGTGCAGGGAGTTTACTTTCGGGGGTTAAAGTCTGCTGCGTCATGATTACTCTGCCTTATTTGCGGCTATCCGGGTCAACGGTGATTAGCATTTGTCTGTCATCGCTTTATTGAAGCCACTATAAACAGGATGCTAATATTTGGCAATCAAGACACTTAGATGGCTAAATGCCATTTTCCCGGGCGGAGCCCGAAAAAGACGGTCTGTTCAGCAGACCATATGCAGCCATGCTGCGGAGGGTAAATGATTCGAGCAATTGTGACGGATATTGAAGGGACAACCAGCGACATTCGTTTTGTCCATCAGGTGCTGTTTCCTTATGCACGTCAGCATCTGGACAGCTGGATCCTGCGTAATATTGAACAACCGGAAGTTGTTCAGGCACTTGATAACCTGAAATCGGAACGTGGTCAGCCGGAAGCAGATACCGCATCACTGATTAGCGCATTACACCGGTTTATGGATGAAGACCGGAAATCAACCGCCCTGAAAGCATTACAGGGAATGATCTGGCGCGAAGGCTATCTGAACGGCAGTTTTACCGGTCATCTGTATCCGGACGTTGTGCCGGCTCTGAAACGCTGGCAGCAACAGGGGCTGGCGTTATATGTCTATTCTTCGGGTTCGGTGCCGGCACAAAAATTATTATTCGGCTACAGCGATGCCGGTGATATTACCGGATTATTTAGCGGGTATTTTGACACCCGGACAGGGGCAAAACGTGAGACAGGTTCTTATCAGCAGATAGCCAGCCAGCTCGGGCTGGAAGGGCAACAGTTACTGTTCTTATCCGATATTCATCAGGAACTGGATGCGGCTAAGCAGGCGGGCTGGCATACGCTGCAGTTAATCCGGGGAGAGGCTGACAGTGTCAGCGTGCATCCTCAGGTCAGCAGCTTTGAGCAAATTAACCCGGAGAAGGTCTGAGATGAGCGCGTTGACGATTTTTACTGACAGTGATGCCAGCCAGCCGGTCTGGCACAGCGAAGATGCGGCACAAATCCGCGATAAGCTGGCGGAAAAACAGATACGTTTTGAGCGCTGGGCTGCGGATAGGGAGTTGGGTGATAACCCTGCAGCGGAAACGGTTCTGCATGCCTATCAGCATGAGATAGAGAAGCTGGTGGCAGAAAAGGGCTACCAGAGCTGGGATGTCATCAGCATGCGGGCTGATCATCCTGACAAGCAGACCCTGCGGGCGAAGTTTTTGTCTGAACATACCCATGCAGAAGATGAGGTGCGTTTTTTTGTGGAAGGGGCGGGTTTATTTTGTCTGCACCTCGACGGTCATGTATACCAGATCCTGTGTGTTAAGAATGATCTGATCTCGGTCCCGGCGGGGACAGCCCACTGGTTTGATATGGGGCCGGCACCTGATTTCACCGCTATCCGTATTTTTGATAATCCGGAAGGCTGGATTGCCCGGTTTACCGGTGACAGCATTGCTGACAATTATCCCCGGCTGGCGTAGCCGGGAGTAATTATTGGCGGATTAGTCTGCCACTGCCGGCCGGAAAATCCCCCCGGCCACTTGCTGAGGTGTGACCATACCTGTATCCAGTACCCAGCCGCTGATCAAGGCCGCCGGGGTCACATCAAAGGCCGGGTTATGCACTCGGATATTTTCCGGAGCCCAGCTGACGGTGCCGAAACTGCCGGATACCCCGGTCACTTCACTGGCCGCACGTTGCTCAATCGGAATATGGCTGCCGGAAGGGCACTGGCGGTCCAGAGTGGTATGCGGTGCGGCAACATAGAACGGAATCCGGTGATAGTGGGCCAGTACCGCCAGACTGTAAGTACCAATCTTATTGGCGACGTCACCATTTGCGGCAATCCGGTCGGCCCCGACCCATACCGCATCGACTTTTCCTTCGGCCATCAGTGCGGCCGCCATGCTGTCTGTAATCAGCTGGCAAGGGACACCGGCTTCTGATAACTCCCAGGCCGTCAGCCGCCCTCCCTGTAGTAACGGGCGAGTTTCACCGACCCACACCTGAGCGACATTCCCCTGTTGCCAGGCCCTTAAGATCACCCCCAGTGCCGTTCCAATGCCTGCTGTTGCCAGTCCGCCCGTATTACAGTGTGTCAGTATCCGGCTGCCGGCAGGGATTTGCGGCGTACCGGCGTCGGCAATATGCTCGCACAACTGGCGATCTTCCCCGGTCAGACGTAAGGCTTCAGTCACCATTGCCGTGACATAGTCTTCAGCAGACAAGGCCTGCAGCATCCGGTCCAGGTTATTCATCAGGTTGACTGCAGTCGGACGTGATGCTCGCAGTGTTTTCAGTGACTCTGTCAGCGCCTGGCGCGACATTCCCTGCCGGGCCTGAATGGCCAGTAACAGAGAAGCTGACAGGCCAATAAGCGGAGCGCCTCTGACGCGTAAAGCATGGATGTGGTCCACCAGTTGTTCGGTGGTGGCAGCAATTAACCAGTTCTTTTGCTGAGGTAGCGCCTGCTGGTCAAGGATCCATAACTGGTTATCAATAATCTTCAGGCTGGTGGTTTGCAGAGTTTGCATCAATATCATTTCCGTGTTGCTTCACTGGCAGATAGTATGCCAATATGCGCTATAGATGTGTAGACGTCTGAACGTCTTAATGTTATAAGCTACCCGTCAGAGAGGAACAGGCAATGTCGCAATACCGTACCTTCACCGCCACAGACGCCGTGGAATATGCCAGAAAATTTTCCGGGCTGGAGCATCCGGAAACACTGGCGGATGCGCTGGAGGTGGGAGACGGAAATCTGAATCTGGTATTCAAAATCCTTGATCAGCAAGGTATCAGCCGTGTGATTGTGAAGCAGGCATTACCCTATGTGCGCTGCGTGGGTGAATCCTGGCCACTGACCCTGGATCGTGCCAGACTGGAAGCTGAAACCCTGATTGAACACTACCAGTATTGCCCGGAACATACGGTAAAAGTGACGCACTACGATGCCGGACTGGCGGTCATGGTGATGGAAGATCTGTCTGATTACCGTATCTGGCGCAGCGAGCTGGTCAGTGGCCGCGCCTGTCCACAGGCGGCTGCCCGGCTGGGGCACTATCTGGCCAGTGTTCTGTTTGCCTCTTCTGATTTCGCACTGCATGCCCATAAAAAGAAAGCACAGGTGGCGCAATTTATTAATCCTGAAATGTGTGAAATTACCGAAGACCTGTTTTTTAACGATCCCTATATTAAGCATCCGCGTAATAACTACCCGGTCGCTCTGGAACCGCTGGTCGCTTCATTACGCGAAGATACAGAGTTACGGGTCAGGGTTGCGGCTCTGAAATATACCTTCCTGACCCACAGTGAAGCATTACTGCACGGTGATATTCATACCGGGTCTGTATTTATTTCTGATGACGGATTAAAAGCGATTGATGCTGAGTTTGGTTACTATGGCCCGATGGGCTTTGATATTGGTACCGCATTAGGTAATCTGCTGCTGAATTATTGCGGGCTACCGGGGCTACTGCCGCCGCGGGAAGCAGCGGAAGCCCGTGAGCAGCGTCTGTCAGATGTGATTACCTTGTGGCAGACCTTTTCTGAAGAATTTTTAGCCCGCAGCCGGCAGCAAACCAGTGATCCGGCATTATCCGTAGCCGGATACGCGGAAGCATTTCTGCAAAAAGTATGGTGTGATGCGATTGGTTTTTGCGGAACCGAATTGATACGCCGTACCGTCGGTATGTCTCATGTGGCTGATATCAATAATATTACTGATGAAATGATGCGGACGGATTGTCTGCGCCATGGGATTACTTTGGGACAAACACTGATTCTGGCCGCCGATCATATTCATAATGCCGAAGCATTAGTGGCGCGTATTCGTCAGACTGCCTGATACAGATCCTTTATTCACCAGAGAATATCTTCTGCCGGATTCTCTGTGGATCACGACAGGGATAACAATCTGTGCAGGAATCCCCCTGCACAGGCTTGCACTGTCCGGTAGTTGGGCTACACTGGCGGCGTTAATTTTCCGATGAAGGACATTCCCTATGTACCAGGATATTATTCGTTCAGAACTGAATGAAGCCGCAGAAACGCTTAACAACTTCCTGAAAGATGAAAACAATATTCAGGCAATTCAGCAGGCTGCTATTTTGCTGGCCGACAGCTTTAAATCCGGCGGGAAAGTACTTTCTTGCGGAAATGGCGGTTCTCATTGTGACGCGATGCATTTTGCTGAAGAACTGACCGGCCGTTACCGTGAAAACCGTCGTGGCTACCCGGCAATTGCGATTTCGGATGTCAGTCATATATCCTGTGTCAGCAATGACTTTGGTTATGATCATGTTTTCTCCCGTTATACCGACGCAGTCGGCCGTGAAGGTGATGTGTTGTTAGGTATTTCGACATCCGGTAACTCAGCGAACATTATTAAAGCCATTGACGCTGCGCGTGCGCGTGGTATGAAAGTGATTACCCTGACCGGGAAAGACGGCGGTAAAATGGCTGGCAGTGCGGATATTGAAATTCGCGTCCCGCATTTTGGTTTTGCTGATCGTATTCAGGAAATTCATATTAAAGTTATCCATATTTTGATTCTGCTGATCGAAAAAGAGATGGCAAAATAATCAGGCTCGCGCCCTCACTAAAAATACGCAGGCTGACAGTTTGTGACGACTTGCCAGAGTGTGGCCCGCGTGTTATTCCTTTTATTCAGAGACCAAAATAAAATACCTGACTGCCTGAATGTAAGAGGTTTAACTGATGTGTGAATTGCTCGGGATGAGCGCTAATGTACCGACGGATATCTGTTTCAGTTTTACCGGGCTGGTACAGCGCGGCGGCGGTACCGGGCCGCATAAAGACGGCTGGGGAATTACTTTCTATGAAGGGAAGGGCTGCCGGACATTTAAAGATCCGTTGCCGAGTATTCATTCGCCGATAGCCTGCCTGGTTCGCGATTATCCGATTAAATCACATTCCGTCGTTGCCCATATTCGCCAGGCAAACCGGGGAAATGTCTCGCTGGAAAATACCCACCCTTTTACCCGTGAGTTATG
Source organism: Tatumella sp. JGM94 (assembly GCF_018257595.1). NCBI lineage: Bacteria > Pseudomonadati > Pseudomonadota > Gammaproteobacteria > Enterobacterales > Erwiniaceae > Tatumella > Tatumella sp. JGM94. Next base: position 41,437 of record NZ_JAERJN010000020.1, read on the forward strand.
GGGCAGACACTGGACTTATGCACATAATGGCCAGTTAACCGGTTATCAGGAACTGGACAGTGGCCATTTTCGGCCGGTGGGCGAAACGGACAGTGAGAAAGCATTTTGCTGGATACTGCATAAACTGGCGGGGCGCTTTCCCGATACTCCCGATGACTGGCCGGTTGTCTTTGATTATATTGCCAGTCTGGCTGACGAATTACGGGAAATGGGGGTGTTTAATATGTTGCTCTCGGACGGACGTTATCTGATGGCCTATTGTTCCACCCACCTGCATTGGATCACCCGCCGGGCACCTTTTGGCAAGGCGACCCTGATTGATCAGGATGTTGAAATTGATTTTCAGCAGCAAACCACCCCGCGGGATGTGGTCAGTGTAGTCGCGACACAGCCGCTGACAGGTAATGAAACCTGGCACAGAATTGCACCAGGCGAATGGCAGTTATTTTGTCTGGGTGAGCGCCAGGAAATGTTTTGAAGCGGCCTCAGGGGGCGCGCTGAACGGTGTCTGGCTGAGTACATACTGCCCGTTACTGACCGTCATTGTCGGCGGTCGTTTATATTTCAGGAAATAGTCATAACCGGGTTTGAGCTGTTTCCAGAAACTGATATACGCCGAGTCACGATGGCGCTGCATATTGTTTTCTGTCATACGGAACGGAAAAATATTCACTTCGACTTCTGACTGGCCATTGCGCAGAGCCGCATTTACGTAGGTATAAATCTGATCCATATAGGCATTAGTCATTGCATAGCAGCCGATCGATACGCAGTTTCCATGGATCATCAGGTAATTGCCGCTGTAGCCATTCTCACGGTCAAACTGATTCGGGAAACCGAGATTAATCGCACGGTAGAAATGGCTGTCGGGTTTTAACTGATTAAAATGTACTGAATAAAACCCTTCAGGACTTTTAAAATCACCTTCTGTCCGTTTGGGTCCCAGTCCGCCGGAAAAGTCACAGATACGGAAGCTATCCAGCAGCCGGTATTCATTACCAATCTTACCGTATAAATCCAGAGTACGTTCTTCTTTAAATATCTGAATAAATACCTGAGTACCCAGTAATTGTTGTTTTAATTGTTTGCTGACGGGCAGCTGCGGGGTTACCGGATTTTCGCTTATTGCCAGGCAACAGGCCGGGATTAAAAACATCGCAAGAAGGAGTGCGATTTTACGCATGCTACTGCTACCTTGAACAAAGAGTGGGAGATATAGAGAGCTATTTTTCTTTTCGCCGTGTGGGCAGAGTCACCCGGCTTCAGGCCGGATAAGCGCCACATTAGCATTGTTCTCAGTTTTAGCAAGCAGCAGATGGATAAATTTATGTCAGTAGCTGCAGCGGGCGAAGGGATAAATGTTTAACCACCAAACCATCGCGCTGATGGTCAGTGGTTGATTTTTACACTGAATATTTATACAGTACATTGGTTGATTTTCAGAGGGCTGCGGCGAATGCGTAAGATCATTCATGTTGATATGGACTGTTTTTATGCAGCCGTCGAAATGCGTGATAATCCTGAGTTGCGTGAGGTGCCGCTGGCGATAGGCGGCAGCCGGGAACGACGGGGGGTTATCAGTACAGCCAACTATCCGGCGAGAAAATATGGTGTGAGAAGCGCGATGCCGACAGCCACGGCCTTCAGGCTTTGTCCGCAGCTCACTCTGCTGCCCGGACGCTTTGCGGTGTATAAGCAGGTGTCAGAGCATATCCGCCAGATTTTTCTGCGTTATACCCCGCTGATTGAACCGCTTTCCCTGGATGAAGCCTATCTGGATGTCAGTAACTGCTTACATGCCCGCGGGTCCGCAACACTGATAGCTCAGGAGATTCGTCAGGCTATATGGCAGGAATTGCAACTGACGGCTTCCGCAGGTATTGCCCCGGTGAAATTCCTTGCCAAAATTGCCTCAGATTTAAATAAGCCGGATGGGCAGTATGTGATCACCCCTGCGGTTATGGACGACTTTATTTGCCGCTTACCGCTGGAGAAAATCCCCGGGGTGGGAAAAGTATCAGCCGCAAAACTGGCCGGTATGGGGCTGCAAACCTGTGCGGATGTACGGCAGGCGGATCTGTCGCTGTTACTGAAGCGTTTCGGGAAGTTCGGGCATATTCTGTGGGAACGCAGTCATGGTATTGATGAACGCAAAATTATTGCCGACCGCCAGCGCAAATCTGTAGGGGTGGAAACGACTCTGGAAAAGGATATTGATCAGTGGGAACAATGTGCTGCGGTTATGGAACAGTTGTATCCGGAACTGGAGCGGCGGCTGGAAAAAGTACGCCCTGATTTACGGATTTCACGGCAGGGGGTGAAATTTAAGTTTTCCGATTTTCAGCAAACGACCCGTGAGCATATCTGGCCGGTACTGAATAAGCAGGATCTGCTGACCATTGCTCGGGAAAGCTGGAATGAGCGACGGGCTGGCCGGGGCGTCAGACTGGTGGGATTACATATCACCCTGCCAGACCCCTGCTCAGAACAGCAGCTGCCGCTGGGATTATAAGCCGGCCCACTGAGCGGATACCCTGTGGGCCGGCAGGCAGTATTATGCCTGTCGTCCGCGGAAATAGGTCAGCGCCAGCGCCAGCGCCAGTACCAGCCCCTTAATGATATCCATTGCATAATAGGGGACCGACAGCATGACCAGTCCGTTTTGCAGTACCCCGAGAATAATGGCCCCAATCAGTGTGCCCAGCGCATTGGGTTTCCCTGAGCCTGCCAGGGACAACCCGATCCATGCCGCGGCAACAGCATCCATCAGATAACCACTGCCCGCGCTGACCTGAGATGAACCGATACGTGAGGCTAATAATATGCCACCCAGCCCGGCCAGCAGTGATGCCAGCAAATAAGCGATGACCCGGTAGCGGGTGGTTTTAATCCCCGAAAGACGGGCCGCCTCAGGATTTCCGCCTAACGCATACATCCGGCGTCCATGTTTGGTCAGGGAAAGTCCGATCTGAGTGACCACCGTCACCACCAGCATAATGATGACAATGCCGGGGATCTCTCCCAGCCAGCTGAAACCTGCCGGAATAACACCTTCCGCCATATCACCGTCAGGCATAACCATATTCTGGGTGATGGATCCCCCGTAGCTGTAGGTCATCGCCACACCCTGTACCACGAACAGGGTGGCAAGCGTGGCCAGCATATCCGGAATCCGCAGAATAACGATTAAAAAACTGTTAAACAGGCCGACCAGTAAACACAGGGCAAGGGTGATCAGAATGGCCGCGGTCATGCCGTAGCCGTGCCAGACGAACATCGAAATCACCAGCGCATTTGCCAGCGAGGCGGTGGAGCCTACCGACAGGTCAAAGCCACCGACGGTCAGCGAAATAGCAACGGCCATGGCAATAACCGTCACAATGGCAATCGATCTCAGAATATTGAGTAAATTGTCCGGTGCCAGAAAACCGTCAGCGGTCAGACCAAAACCGATCAACAGAATAGCGACAGTCAGTAACATGCCCCATTTATACAGGAAATCAAACAACCGGTGATGCCATACAGGGGATAACGGGGTAGATTCAGGGTTGCTGCTCACGCAGGGGTTCCTCCGGTTGAATAAAGCAAAAGAGTTTCTTCAGTGGAATGTTTTCCCTCCAGTTCGGCGACGATCCGCCCGTCCCAGAGGACACAAATACGATCACAGAGTCCGGTCAGCTCCGCAAATTCGCCGGAAGCATAGATAATGCCTTTACCTTCTCTGGCGAGCTGATCGATTAACAGGAACAGATCGGACTTTGCTTTAACATCGACACCTTTGGTCGGTTCGTCGAAAATCAGGATATCTGAGCGGGTGGCCAGCCATTTACCGATAGCCACCTTTTGCTGGTTACCGCCGGATAAGCGTCGCAGAGTCTGGTGTGGTCCGCGGCTTTTTACCGACAGTTTACGGATAATCTCCTGCGCCCATTGCACAGACTGACGGACGTTGAAAAATCCCTGTGAAGAAAAACGATTATCGGCGCTGACTGACAGATTCATCGCCACGGATTCATCAATAAAAATGCCCTCTTTGCGCCGTTCTTCCGGAACAAGGGCGATACCTGCCGCCACGGAATGTGACGGCGAGCGGGGGGACCAGTCATTACCCAGCAGGCGTCCGCGAGTTAACCGGCTTTTGCTGGCACCGAATAAGGCTTTACAAAGCTCCGTTTTTCCCGCGCCTGCCAGGCCGGCAATACCGAGAATCTCGCCTTTACGCAGGGTGAGATTAATCTCCCGCAACAGTTTATGGTCATGCAGACCCTCGACACTCAGCAGTTCGTCGGCGGAATGTGGCGGACGACGGGGAGGGTATAAGTCAGTCAGTGTATGACCAATCATTTTTTCGACGATCTGCTCGCCGCTCAGGGCATTCATGGCCGTAGTTTCGATTAATCTGCCGTCACGCAGTACTGTCAGCTGATCACAGACAGTCTTTAATTCGTGGATACGGTGAGAGATAAAGGCAATCCCGATCCCCTGCTGTTGCAGATGACGAACCACCTTAAACAGCTGTTCACTTTCGTGCTGATCCAGAGGCGCTGTCGGCTCATCAAGAATTAAAAACCGGCATTCATGAGACAATGCGCGGGCTAGCAGAATCTGCTGTTTTTCTGCCAGCGAGCAACGTTCGACCGGCTGACGGAGATCGAGGGTGACATTCAGCTGCGTTAACAGGGCACCCGCGCGGCGATAAATTTCACCCCAGTGATAAAACTGCCCGCCACCGGCCAGATTATCGAGCATAATATTTTCGGCCACACTGAGGGCGGGGATCAGGCCATTATCGACTTCCTGCTGCACCAGGTGAATACCGGCTTGTTTTGCCTGTAGCGGGGTACGAATAGACAGTGGTTTGCCATCCAGTAATATTTCGCCCTGATAATGATGATGAGCACCGGATAATACGGCCATCAGGGTTGATTTTCCGGCCCCGTTAGCCCCGGTAAGGGCATGAACAGAGTGACCTTCAAGAATAAAATCAACTTTATCCAGCGCGCTGAACCCGGCAAAATTGATCGAGATATTGCGCATCTCGAGGCGGTGAGTCTCAGCCATAATTAATTCACTACCTGGTTAGTCATAGTTACGGAGATGATCGGTAACCGGTTTCTGCGTCCTCTGATGAGGGCTGACAGGAGGCATAAACTACCATAAAGACGTTTAGCCATCCAGAAGTCCGCAAATAAAAGCGATATCATCTGCAGTCAGTTATTATTCTGGTGTAATAATTCAGCTTCTATTAACTGAGTGGCGTAATCATCGGTTTATGATGGTGGGATAAGTATTTATTGTTAATTCGCTGACTGATGACAGAAAACGGGTTTATTCAGAACGCGGTGCAGCAAGGGATATGCGGGGGGAGGCAAAAATGTCCGGCGGATAAAAAGCCAGAGCGAACTCTGGCTTGATGTGTTGTTTCAGTGATCCGGACGGGGGGTTATTTTACCGGTATTGCTTTTAACAGCCCGGTCAGTAGCTGCCAGTATAAGCCGACACTGCCGATATGCACCTGTTCATCCGGTGAATGAGGACCGGTAATTGTCGGGCCGATAGACACCATATCTAAATGAGGATAAGGTTTTTTAAATAGGCCGCATTCCAGACCGGCATGGATAACCTGAATATCCGGCATTTTGCCAAACAGCGACTGATAGATTTCCCGTGTTTTAGCCATTATTGGTGATTTCTCATCCGGCTCCCAGCCCGGGTAGCTGCCTGACGCGATAGTCGTTGCCCCGGCCAGTTCACCCAGAGAGCTCAGAGTATCCACGACGTAATCTTTACCACTATCAATTAATGAACGGATCAGGCTGAATATTTCTGCTTTATCATCGCTCAGGGTAACGATGCCGACATTCAGGGACGTTTCCACCACACCTGGCGCAACATCGGAAAAGCGCACCACGCCATTCGGCGTCGCATTGAGTAAATTCAGGAAGCTATCGCGGCTGGCGGAAGTCAGAGCCTGCTGAGTACTGTCATCGGCTTCTGTCAGCAGTACCACATTCTGATCTTTAGGGCCGGCTTCAGTTTTCAGTAACTGCTGATATTCACTGATTGCCTGTTCAAACGCAGCACGGTCGCGGGGATGGAATGCCAGAGTTGCAAAGGCTTCTCGCGGTATAGCATTACGCAGTGTACCGCCGGAAAAACCGGTTAATTGCAGACTGATCGTTTTGCTCAGGCTGACCAGTAAACGGGCCAGTAATTTATTAGCATTCCCCAGCCCCATATGGATATTGGCCCCGGAATGTCCGCCTCGCAGGCCTTTTAAGGTCAGTCTGACCTGTTCAGCATCTGCAGCAATCGGTTCACGCTGTAGCGGAAGTTCGGTGACACAATCAATACCGCCGGCGCATCCCATATAGATTTCGCCTTCTTCTTCTGAATCCGTATTGATCAGAATATCGGCCTGTAACCAGCCGGGCTGTAAACCGAAAGCACCTTCCATGCCGGCTTCTTCGGTCATGGTCAGCAGTACTTCCAGAGGGCCATGTTCGACGCTGTCATCGGCCAGAACGGCCAGTGCAGAGGCCATACCAATACCATTATCCGCACCGAGCGTTGTCCCGCGGGCTTTCAGCCATTCACCATCGATATAAGGGCGGATAGGGTCAGTGGTAAAATCATGCACCGTGTCGTTATTTTTTTGCGGCACCATATCCAGATGTGCCTGCAATGCTACCGGCGTACGATTCTCCATGCCGGGGGTTGCCGGTTTACGGATCAGGATATTGCCTGCCTGATCACGTTCACACCATAAACCCTGCTGTCTGGCCACAGCCACAATATGTGTTGCCAGCGCTTCTTCATGGTAAGAAGGGTGGGGGATTGAACAGATGGTTGCAAAAATATCCCACAAAGGCTGTGGAGAAAGTTGAGAAAGTTCAGACACAATAACTCTCCTGTAACATTCCGGATCAGCGTGACCCGGCAGTATCAATAGGGGGACAGAGGAAGTAAACGACTCTCTGTCAGTATTTCCTGAGAATACCATTGATTAGCGGCTGGCGGGGGTGTTGTCGGGGAAAAAAAGCCCCTGACGGCAGCGGATGCTGGTTTTTAGTGCGGCATATCCTTATAATCCCGCGCAAACTTTTTTATTGCACTTAATTCAGGTCATCTGTATTGGCCGGGGACTCCTTTAAATGAGCGAAAAATACGTAGTTACCTGGGATATGTTACAAATCCATGCCCGTAACCTCGCCCGTCGTCTGCTGCCAGTTGAACAGTGGACAGGTATTATTGCTGTCAGCCGTGGTGGTCTGGTTCCTGCGGCACTGCTGGCCCGCGAATTAGGGATCCGCCACGTAGATACGGTCTGTATCTCCAGTTACGATCATGACCATCAGCGTGAGATGAAAGTGGTTAAACGTGCTGAAGGTGACGGCGAAGGGTTTATCGTGATTGATGATCTGGTGGATACCGGTGGCACCGCTAAAGCTATCCGTGATATGTATCCGAAAGCGCATTTTGTCACTATTTTCGCGAAACCGGCAGGGCGCCCGTTAGTCGATGATTATGTGATCGATATTCCACAGAACACCTGGATTGAACAACCCTGGGATATGGGTGTGTCTTATGTGGAACCTATCGTAAAAGATTAACTGTTTCTGTTGTAGCATTCTGAAAATTCAGGATGCTACTTTTTATTTCCTGCCATCGCCTCCGCGTCTTCCCTCAGGTACACTGCTTAATCATCATCCGGTAGCGGAGTTGTGATCATGCAGGAAAAGAATCTTAGTGAAGAATTATTTAAACCCAGATTTGAACACCCTGAAACCTCATCGTTAGTACGCCATCTTCAGTGCAGCACGGCAGGGGCCTCTTCTTCTATGGCCGCCAGATCGCCCCGGTGCTGGTATCGGACGCTGATGCCACTGGTCTGGCACTGGCGTGGATTACCTCTGGTCGAAATCAATGAAGTCTTATCACGAATTGCCGCCAGCCCGCTGGCCAGAACTAATGAGCAACAGCTGGACACGATAAAGGGATACCGTAACGGTAACTGGATTTATGAATGGTCTGTGCAGGCAGCACACTGGCAGCAACTGGCGCAGCAGCAACAGGACAGCGCTCTCGCCGGTCAGTATTGGCTGCATGCGGCTAATTTATTCAGTGTCGGTGCCTATCCACATCTGAGTGGTGATGAATTGGCGGATCAGGCCCAGTTACTCGGATACCGTGCCTATGAACAGGCCACCCGCTTCTTATCCGGAGAGCTGAAAGCACTCAGTTTCAGACTGGACGATGGTAAGACGATTAACGCCTTCCTGCATATGCCGGAGCAGGTAAAGCCCCCTTATCCGACGGTAATGTTATGTGGTGGTCTGGATACCCTGCAACTCGATCACTTCCGCCTGTTTCACGACTACCTTGCTCCCCGGGGGATGGCTATGTTAACCATCGATATGCCCTCGGTGGGGTACAGTTCCCGCTGGCGATTAACTCAGGATACCAGTATGCTGCATCAGCAGGTATTACGACAACTGGCTGATATTCCGTGGATTGATCATCACCGGGTCGGCGTCTGGGGACAACGCTTCGGGGCGAATGTCGCGGTCCGGCTGGCCTATCTTGAAATTCCGCGTATACGCGCTGTTGCCTGTCAGGCGCCGATCGTCCATAGTCTGCTGACCGACGAAGCACTGCAACAGGCTGTGCCAGATATGTTTCTGGATATTCTGGCCAGCAGGCTGGGAAAAACCACCCGCAGTGATACGACTCTGGCGGCAGAAATGAATGCTTATTCTCTGAAAGTTCAGGGATTACTCGGCCGAAGGACTCCGGTGCCTGTATTATCAGCCTACTGGAAAAATGATATTTACAGCCCGGTGGAAGACTCCTCCCTGATCTGTAATTCATCGGCGCAGGGTAAATTACTCTGTATTGCAGATTCTCCGGTGATGGCCTCTTTTGAAAACGGGATGGTTCAGATCAGTGACTGGATGGCTCAGCAGTTGAGCAGTAATTAAACGTAAGCGCTGATATTATTGACAGGCTTATTAAAAACTGACCAAACACATAATGGAGATGACGTGATGGCCTTACCTGGCGGACAACTGAGAGGGCGTCTTTTACGACGTTTTAATGAGCTTGGCCCTTATCTCAGAGAAGATAAATGCGGAGATAAGAGTTTCTTTTTCGATTGTCTGGCCGTCTGTGTCAACGTTAAACCGGCTCCGGAAAAACGCGAATTTCTCGGCTGGTGGCTGACACTGGAAGCAGAAGAAAATCATTTTACTTACCACTACCATTACGGATTATTTGATAAAGAAGGCAACTGGCAAGTCCGGGATATTAAGGCCGGGGAAGATCAACAGAGTGTTGAACAGACATTGCAAAAGTTTTTTCCGCGGCTGGATGCGTTATTACAGAAAATGGATGTTGTATTAACGCCGGCTGCCGGGGCTGAGTCTCTGGTGGCGAAAAGCGAATAACTCTCGGGGGCAGATAATTATCTGCCCCCGAGAAACTGGCTGATTAATATCAGAACTGATAGGTCAGACCGACGGCAACAACGTTATCGGTATTCAGTGACAGACGGTTATCATTTTTCAGCTGGTTAATTTTGTAATCAACGAAAGTAGACATATTTTTGTTGAAGTAATATGTAGCGCCGACATCGATATATTTCACCAGGTCAGCATCGCCAATACCATTTTCAATATCTTTGCCTTTCGTCTGTACATAGCCCAGTGACGGACGCAGACCATTGTCAAACTGATACTGTGCCACCAATTCGACGTCCTGCGCTTTATTGGCTGCGCCGGTCACAGAGGTTCCGGTAATACGGTTAGTACCACTGATAGGCGTCATATTGGTTGTCTGGGTAAAGATAGCGGCCAGGTAAATCTGGTTCGCATCATATTTTATGCCTGCGCCCCAGGAGTTAGCCTTATCACCGTGACCATAGGTTGCAGCCTGCTGGCTTTTGGTACGGTTAGAACTGGTAATGGCACTCATCAGGCTGACACCGCTGTCACCCAGGGTATAACCTAAAGACGCACCAAAACCGTCGCCGTTCTGACGGGTAATATCTGTACGGGCATTAGTGGTGTTATCATCATTTTTGCCCTGATACTGTACGGCAAAACGTAAACCATCAACCAGGCCGAAGAAATCATTGTTACGCCAGGTCAGTAAGCCTGTTGCACGCTGGGTCATAAAGTTATCTGCGCGCGCAGTACCGTCTCCGCCAAACTCAGGGAACATATCGGTCCAGGCTTCAACGTCATACAGAACACCGTAGTTACGGCCGTAGTCGATAGAACCTAAGGTCGGATTACGCAAACCGGCAAAGCCAAGGCGGGTTTTATTACCGGAGTTGGCATCGGAGCCTTCAGAGTTATTCAGGTTATACTGATATTCCCACTGGCCGTAGCCGGACAACTGGTCATTGATTCGGGTGACACCTTTAAAGCCGATACGGGCGTATGAAGTATCGCCGTTAGCTTTTTTATTATCGCTCATGTAGTGCTCGGCTTTTACTTTACCGTAAAAATCGAGGGTATTGCCGTCTTTATTATATACCTGAGCAGCATGAGCAGCAGAGGTCAGGCTGCATAATAAAAGTGCCACAGTGGTCTTTTTCATAAGGTGGTATCCCGGTTATTTAAATGTTTGTTATCGAAAAATTCTGAAAGCGCAGCAACTTTTTACTTAACAACCATTAAAGATTTATGACACACCGGTATTTTTGGTAAAAAAAATAAAAATCCCCCCTGTGGCGGGCAGGAAAATTTTTTATCTGCTGATCCCTATGGATAAAAGGTTGGATTCCTGTGCGACACCTGCTAAAAGGAAGGTTTGTTTATTGGTTAGGTGGCAGGACTTATGAGTGGCAGTCAGACCCTGGTGGTCAAGTTGGGAACCAGTGTACTAACCGGCGGTTCACGCCGGTTAGATCGTGCACATATCTTGGAGCTGGTACGGCAATGCGCGCAGGCTATTGATGCCGGACACCGGATAGTGATTGTGACGTCCGGCGCTATTGCGGCAGGACGTGAGCATCTGGATTACCCCGAACTGCCCCCCACTATCGCCTCTAAACAGCTGCTGGCTTCCGTCGGACAGAGTCAGCTGATTCAGGTATGGGAACAGTTATTTGCTATTTACGGCTTACATGTCGGTCAGATGCTGCTTACCCGTGCCGATATGGAAGACCGGGAGCGTTTCCTGAATGCCAGAGATATGCTGCATGCATTACTGGATAACCGCATTATTCCGGTGATCAACGAAAATGATGCCGTTGCAACGGCAGAAATTAAAGTCGGTGATAATGATAATTTATCGGCGCTGGCGGCCATACTCTCCGGCGCAGATAAATTACTGTTGCTGACAGATCAGCAGGGATTGTTCACAGCTGATCCAAGAAATAACCCTGAGGCACAGCTGATTAGCGATGTGCATGTTATTGATGATGAATTAAGAATGATCGCCGGCGGAAGTGTTTCCGGCCTGGGGACCGGAGGAATGGCAACCAAGCTGCAGGCGGCTGATGTAGCCTGTCGCGCCGGGATTGATGTGATTATTGCCAGTGGCAGCCAGCCGGTATTAATCAACAATATTCTTAACGGTCAGCCTGCCGGCACCCTGTTCCACGCTCAGAAAAACCGGCTTGAAAACCGTAAGCACTGGATCTTCGGCGCACCTCCTGCCGGTACTATTACCATTGATGACGGTGCACTGAATGCATTACTGGAGCGCGGCAGTTCACTGCTGCCAAAAGGTATTTGCCAGATTCAGGGCGATTTTTCCCGGGGGGAAGTTATTTCTATCCGCAGCCTGCAGGGGCGGGATATCGCTCACGGTGTTTCACGCTATAACAGTGATGCGTTGCGGATGATTGCTGGTCATCATAGCCAGCAAATCAGTGAAATACTGGGGTATGAATACGGTCCGGTTGCGGTTCACCGCGACGATATGATTGTCAGTTAAGGAGTTGTTATGCTGGAAACTATGGGTAAAGCCGCGCGGGCAGCCTCTTATCAGCTATCTGTTTTAACAACAGAACAAAAAAATCAGGTACTGCTGACAATAGCCAGTATGCTGGAACATGAGTCTTCTGCTATTTTGGCGGCGAATGGCGAAGATGTTGCGCGGGCAAGAGAAAATGGTATGGGGGAAGCCTTACTGGATCGTCTGACCCTTACCTCTGAACGGCTAAAAGGGATTGCTGATGATGTCCGCCAGGTATGTCATTTGAAGGATCCGGTGGGTCAGTTAATCGATGGTGGTTTACTGGACAGTGGTCTGCGCATTGAGCGCCGGCGGGTACCTTTAGGGGTGATCGGAGTAATTTATGAGGCCCGGCCGAATGTAACGGTAGACGTTGCTTCTCTGTGTCTGAAAACGGGGAATGCGGTTATTTTACGCGGAGGAAAAGAAACCTTCCGGACCAATGCCATGACCGTAAAAGTGATTCAGAAAGCACTGGCGGCCCATGATATCCCTGAAGCTGCTATCCAGGCGATCGAGAATCCGGATCGTCAGTTGGTCAGCGAAATGCTGAAGATGGATCGTTATATTGATATGCTGATCCCGCGGGGCGGTGCCGGGTTACATAAACTCTGTCGTGAACAGTCGACGATCCCGGTGATCACCGGCGGCATCGGGGTTTGTCATCTGTATGTTGATGAAACAATGGAGACTGACGCAGCGCTGGAGATTATTGTTAATGCTAAAAAACAGCGACCAAGTGCCTGTAACTCACTGGAAACCCTGCTTATCCACCAGGATATTGTTACCGAATTTTTACCGCGTTTCTGCCAGCGTATGGCTGCTGAGCAGATCACTCTGCATGCTGACGAAAATATTTTGCCGGAAATCCGCAAGTTTCAGCCGGACGTACAGCGGGTCAGAGCTGCAGAATATGATGATGAATGGTTGTCCCTGGATCTGAATGTCAAACAGGTTTCTTCACTCGACCAGGCCGTCAGCCATATCCGTGAGCACGGGACCCAGCATTCAGACGGTATTCTCAGCCGCAGCCTGAAAAATGCCAATCAGTTTGTCAATAAGGTCGATTCTTCAGCGGTATATGTCAATGCCAGTACAAGGTTTACTGACGGAGGTCAGTTTGGTCTGGGGGCCGAAGTGGCGGTAAGTACCCAGAAACTCCATGCCCGTGGCCCGATGGGCCTGGAAGCCCTGACAACCTATAAATGGGTTGCCTGGGGAGAGGATACATTGCGTAAATAATCTGCACAGCTCTCCCTGTCCTCAGGGGCAGGGAGAGGGCTGCCGGCGATTTCTGGCAGAAATTACTATCCCCCGGTTATTCACCACTTCTCCTTACGATGTTGTTTTATTCTTACGCTGTCGTCTGTGGCTGGTCAGTTAATGGCGGCAGAGTAAAGATTACGTTAAGAAAACTCATCGATGTAATGCCTGTTCACACTCCTGAAAATTAAACCAGGAATAATCCCCATAACATGCTCACAGGGCTTCAGCATAATTACCGGCATATTTCCTGTGAGGAACATAACAATGAAACGTATCACTATTGCTTTATTAACCACAGTACTGCTCACCGATGGGGTTATGATTTCATCCGCAATGGCAGCTCCCGGCGATCAGCAGGGAGGTCAGTTTGTCCCCCGACAGCAGGAGAACGGGCCACAGCATCAGGGCAATATGTCTCAACAGCGTCCGGATAACAGACAACAGCAGGGGAACGGGCCGGGACAGCGTCCGGATAATGGTCAGTACCGGTCTCAGCAGGCAGGGGAACACGGCGGCGGATCGCCCCGTCACCGGCAGGCTGAGCGTTTTGCTTTTCATGGTAACGATTTCCGCAGAGGCCATGAGATGCCGCAAAATTACCGCGGACCGCAATACCGTGTGAATGACTGGCGTGCCCGCGGATTAAATCAGCCGCCACAGGGTCATTACTGGGCCAATATCAACGGTAATTATGTATTGATGGCCGCAGCGACCGGAATAATTACTTCAATCATTCTCAATGGTGCTTTGTCGCACTAACGGATGAGCACAGGCAATATCAATTTCCGGAGGAAAAGATGGCTAAATCACGGAAGGTCTTAGTGACCTCAGCACTGCTACTTTTTGCGGCAATATCTTCTGTATCTGCCAGTGCGGATGACTATGATCACCGCGGACCACCCGGCGACGGATATCATGATCATGATGGCCGCGGATGGAGAGGCGGTGACTACGGGCCAGCGGGCCCTCATGGCGGACCACACCGGCATGGACCAGGCCCTGATGAAAGAGACTCTTTTGCCTGGCAGGGACATCATTTTGAGCGGGGAGGCTATGTTCCCCATGATTTCCGCGGGCCAGACTACCGTGTAGATGACTGGCAACGGCGCGGGTTACCGGAACCACCCCATGGTCACCGCTGGTCCTATATTGATGGTAATTATGTGCTGGTGGCGGTCGCGACCGGGGTGATTACCTCAATTATTTTAAATAATGCTTTTCATCCTTAGAACACAGGGTACGCAGGCAGGTCTCCGGCGCTAAAGTTGCCAGAGACCTGCCCGCGCATACTTTGATCGTTGCAGAACAAGAACAGGTTCAGTACTGCTCAGCCAGCTGTCCGGTGTCTGCAACGCCCTTTGTTCCTGTCATCAGTACGTTTAATCTTCGCTAACCTGTCCCGTTTTTGCTGCGCGGGGAAAGGTGCTGTCTGTCATCCTTCGGTAATTCCCGCTACGATCAGAGAGACATCAGCCACGCGGAACCTGTACTAAAAAGGCCGGGTTCGGCCATCAGCAAGGTTCAGAAATAGAGACATAACAAAAAGTTCGCAGCTATTCATTTCCCGATATCCCCGTCAGGAAAGTCTGCGGATAGCCTGGGGCTGTTTATTTCTATGTATAGTTTTCTTGCGCCCGGAACCCCGGCCTATTGTCATTCCCGTTAGCAGAAAACAACACCGCCAGGCTTTTTACTCTTATTTATCGAACACTAATAACTTCAGTAGTTTATCCAGGATTGGTGTAATAAAATGTTTACATTAAGAGTGAGGATAAGGCTTTAAATTGATGTTTGTAAACATAAGTGTACACAGTATGGATTGAATACTTTACTTATTGTGATAGTCTGTCGAGCAGTAAATATAATCAGACTGTCAGCGGCCATATCAACAGGATCCTAACCATGCACAAAGATGCACTGAATAACGTACATATTACTGATGAACAGATAATGATTACCCCGCAACAGCTGAAAGTCCGCTTTCCGCTCACAGAACAGCAGGCATTACAGGTTGCTGAATCCCGCCGGGTTATCTCTGACATTATTTCGGGAAAAGATCGTCGTTTGCTGGTGGTGTGCGGACCATGCTCGATTCATGATCCTGAGGCAGCTCTCGAATATGCCCGTCGTTATAAAGTGCTGGCGGATAAATACAGCGACAGTCTTTGCCTGGTGATGCGTGTTTATTTTGAAAAACCACGTACGACAGTCGGCTGGAAGGGTCTGATTAATGATCCGCATATGGACGGATCTTTTGATGTTGAACAGGGGTTACATATTGCCCGCGAACTGCTGGTGAAATTAGTAGCGATGGGGCTGCCTCTGGCCACTGAAGCGCTGGATCCTAATTCGCCACAATATCTGGGGGATCTTTTCAGCTGGGCAGCTATCGGAGCCCGCACCACAGAATCCCAGACTCACCGTGAAATGGCATCCGGCTTATCCTTACCCGTTGGCTTTAAAAACGGTACCGATGGCAGCCTGAGTACTGCGATTAATGCATTACGTGCCGCAGCTATGCCCCATCGCTTTATGGGGATCAATCAGGCGGGGCAGGTCAGTTTACTACAGACCCGTGGTAACCCGGATGGTCATGTGATTTTGCGTGGCGGAAAAACCCCGAATTACAGCCCGACAGACGTTGCTGCCTGTGAAAAAGAAATGCAGAAGGCAGGATTGAAACCTTCATTGATGATAGATTGCAGTCATGGCAATTCCAGTAAAGATTTCCGCCGTCAGGCAGCGGTAGCAGAGTCAGCGATGGCACAAATCAAAGACGGCAACCGTTCTGTTATTGGATTAATGCTGGAAAGTAATATTTATGAAGGGAATCAGTCATCCGAACAGCCACGTTCTGAAATGCGTTACGGCGTCTCGGTGACCGATGCCTGTATTAGCTGGGAAACGACAGAGAATCTGCTACGCGATATCCATCAGGATATGTGCTTTGCGCGGCAGACCTCAACAGAGGTGTTATAAGTCATGGTGGCAGAGCTGACCGCGCTACGCGATAAAATTGATGAAACAGATAAAGCACTGCTGGAATTACTGGCGAAGCGTCTTGAACTGGTTGCAGAAGTTGGTGAAGTAAAAAGTCGTTACGGGCTACCCATTTATGTCCCTGAACGTGAAGCCAGTATGCTGGCTTCGCGGCGTAAGGAAGCTGAACAGCTTGGGGTTCCTGCCGATCTGATTGAAGACGTTTTGCGCCGGGTGATGCGTGAATCCTACTCCAGTGAAAATGATAAAGGATTTAAAACACTGAAGCCTGATTTGGGGCCGGTAGTGATTGTCGGAGGAAATGGCCAGATGGGGCAGCTATTCAGCAAAATGCTGACCTTGTCAGGGTATCAGGTTCGCTCACTGGACAAAGATGACTGGGGACAGGCTGAACAGCTGCTTGCCGGTGCAGGGATGGTGATCATCAGTGTACCTATCCATCTGACTGAGCAGGTGATTAATCAGCTGCCACCGTTACCGGAAAACTGTATTCTGCTGGATCTCTCGTCGATCAAAAATAAACCATTACAGGCGATGCTGGCTGCGCATCCGGGACCGGTACTCGGACTTCATCCGATGTTTGGCCCGGACAGCGGAAGCCTGGCAAAACAGGTGGTGGTATGGTGTGACGGACGGCAGCCGGAAGCTTACCAGTGGCTGCTTGAACAAATTCAGGTATGGGGGGCACGTTTACATCGCACCAGTGCCGTGGAACATGACCAGAATATGGCCTTTATTCAGGCGTTACGTCATTTTGCGACCTTTGCCTATGGGTTGCACTTAGCGGAAGAAAATATCGATCTTGCTCAGTTACTGGCCTTGTCATCACCTATCTATCGTCTCGAACTGGCAATGGTGGGGCGCTTATTTGCTCAGGATCCCCAGTTATATGCGGATATTATTATGTCTTCGGAATCAAATCTGGCATTAATCAAACGTTATTATATGCGGTTTGGTGAGGCGATAAGTCTGCTGGAAAGCGGGGATAAAGCTGCATTTATTGAAAGCTTCCGGGGGATTAAACACTGGTTTGGTGACTACGCTGATTCGTTTCTTGCCGAAAGTCGCGGACTGTTACGTTCGGCGAATGATAATCGCCAATAATATTTGCGGATGATCTTTCACGGGCACCTTTCCGGTGCCCGTAATTGCTGTCAGCCTGCGGAGACGGGAATAACATCCTCTCCCGGGTAACAGCCCAGAACCTTAATAAAACGGGTCAGTGCCGTCAGCTCTTCAATCGCCTGTTTCATTGCTGCCGAATGAACGTTGGCCTGAATATCGAGGTAAAACATCTCTTCCCACGGATTCCCGTGAATAGGACGGGACTCCAGTTTTGTCATAATCAGCCCCTGTTTTCTCAGTACCAGCAGCGCATCGACCAGAGCTCCCGACTGTTGCCCCGTAGCCATCAGTAAGGTCGTTTTTGCAGGGACCTGCTCGGATACGCGAACCGGTTTACGTGCCAGGATAATAAAGCGGGTGATATTTTGCTGCTGATTGGCCAGATTACGTTCCAGTACCTGCAGATTATAGAGTTTACCGCCGGCCTCACTGCCCAGAGCCACAGCACCTTTATCCTGCATGGCCGCGACTTTTTCCATTGCAGCCGCGGTACTTTCTGTGTACTCAATTTTCCAATGAGGGTAGCGGTTCAGAAACTGGCTGCATTGCTGGAAAGGCTGTGGATGGCTGTACACTGTAGTGATGTCGTCCAGTGATGTTTCTGCAGGGACTAATACGCAGTGATCAATCGGCTGGGTCATTTCTCCGACAATATGTAACCGGGTATGTTGTAGCAGGTCATAGACATCATTAATCGACCCTGAACTGGTGTTCTCCAGTGGCAGCACGGCATAATCCGCCAGACCGGAATCCACCTGTTGTAAAATATCCTGAAATTTACTGCAACCAATCTCGGTCAGGTGGGCGAAGTGCCGTGATGCATACTGGCGGGCAGCGAGGTGTGAATACGAACCTTTAGGTCCGAGGAAAGCGATCCTGGCACTGTTTTCCTGAGGCTGATTGAGCGCTTTTTGCAATAATGCCTGCTGAGTCAGGACCGACTCTTCAATAATCAGCTGAAATACACGGGTGACAAAATGGCTGTCTAACGATAGCTTTTTACCTTTATTAATCAATAATTCAAGCAGCTGTTTTTCTCTTTCTGCATCGCGGACCGGCCGGTGGGTTGCCAGTTTAAAGTTACCGACTGCGACTGCAACATCCCGTCGTTCGGCCAGTAATGCCAGCAGCTGATTATCCAGCTGGCTGATTTTGTCCCGCAAATGCTCTAAAGAGTGGTCGGCACTCATCATTGTCACCTGTATCCTGTTATTTTAGTCCCAATAAAAAAGCCTCCCTGGGGGAGGCTTTTCTGTTCGTCTTCTCATTCATTCTTACAGGACGAATCATCTCCCGGGAGCGATTAGGCTAAAAAAGAATGAGAAGAAAAACAGGGTAGTCTGCATGTGATATTCCTTAACTGACAGAGTCCGAGAGTAGCTTTTGCTGCGGGATGTGTCAACTAAAAACGCGCCCGAAGGCGCGTCATCAATCACAAGGATTATTCGGCAGGAATAATATCTTTTACACTGGCTGAAGCTCTTCGTGCTTCACCTTTATGCTGAACTTTATTCAACTGGCGTTCCAGTTTATTAATAAGTTCATTGATAGCCGCGTACATATCCTGGTGACGGCCGGTCGCGACCAGTGGACCATTAGGGGTATTAATGGTCGCATCTGCGACAAATTCTTTAGGTTCTTTCGAGAGTACGATATGCGGGTTGATCAACGGTGTCTGCCATTTCTCAAGTTTGGTAATACGCTCTTCAACATGGTTGCGGATAGCGTCGGTAATTTCCATTTGTTTGCTGGTGATATTAATGATCATCGCACTTACCTCTCTCGTTACCATAGGTTGACTACCAGAATAACGGCTTGTGCTAACAATAATGTGATCTGCATCACAAAATAAAGTCACTTTTTGTCAAAGCGGTGGTTTTGAGAAAATGGCAGAGAAATTCAGCTGACCTGTTGTCTGCCGTAAAAATGCTACCTCAGAGCGATGGCTGAAAATTTCGTGTTACCCGGACATCGGCAGAGCGATTATCTGCAGGCGGAAAAAAAGAAGCCGCCGCGTTATCCGCAGCGGCGTTCTTAAAGGCTTAACTGACAAGCATTAGTCTGATGACGGCCTGTGCTGAATCAGATTCAGACAGTCGTTATTTACTGCGGTTATCGGCGATCAGTTTAGCCACTTTAGCGGCTTCAGTATTCATCTGCATTTGACGGTAAGCATTTTCCATCAGAGGCAGTGCCTGATGAGTAGCCCGGGTATCAGGATAATTACTGAGCATACCCTCTACACGGTTAACAACCGCGACATAGGCACCACGTTTGGTATAGAATTGCGCCACAGAGAGTTCATATTTTGCCAGGCGGTCTTTCAAAGCCACCATCCGTTGCCTTGCATCGGCCGCATACTGACTTTGCGGGTAGTTTTGTAATAACTGAGAAAAATCAGTAAACGCCTGGCGTGCATTACTCGGGTCTCTGTCAGAACGATCGATTCCGAAGAAATGCTGCAACGCTGATTCATCCAGTGACATGTCCGTCAGGCCTTTCATATACAGGACATAGTCAATATTCGGGTTGGTCGGATTCAGACGCATATAGCGGATAATGGTTGCCTGTGCCATTGGCATATCACCATTTTTATAATAAGCGTAGATCAGATCAAGCTGTACCTGCTGGGAGTAAGGCCCGAACGGATAACGATTATCCAGAGCTTCCAACTGGGTAATCGCTGCTTTAAAGTTCCCGTCCTGCAATTTTTGCTGGGCAGTTGCATAGATAACTGACGGTGGGTTGTCCGGGACGATGTCTTTAGAGCCGGAACATCCCACCAATGCCAGGCCCAGAGTGGCAACGGCCACCAGATGTTTCATACGCGTCATGACGAAATGATTATCCTCAAAGTTTTAGCAGAAGCTTTCTGTGAAGCTTCCGGTGATGATCAGCTAAGATAGCACATTATAGTAAACGGCTTTGCCGTGAAAACCCAACGTTAACGAAAGAAGCTTATATGGCACAACAAGTACAACTCACCGCGACAGTCTCCGAAGCGCAACTTGGACAACGCTTAGATCAGTCTTTGGCGGAATTGTTCCCTGATTATTCACGTTCTCGCATAAAAGACTGGATTTTGCAGGGACGGGTAACCCTTAATGGGGTGACAGCAACGATCCCGAAAGAAAAAGTTTTTGGTGGCGAGCAGGTAAACATTGATGCCGAAATTGAAGAAGAGGCCCGCTGGGAACCTCAGGATATCGCACTCGATATTGTTTACGAGGATGATGATATTTTAGTTATCAATAAGCCGCGAGGTTTAGTGGTACACCCGGGAGCGGGCAATCCGGATGGCACGGTACTTAATGCCTTACTGTATCATTATCCGGCGATTGCCGACGTACCGCGTGCCGGAATTGTCCATCGACTGGATAAAGACACCACCGGGCTGATGGTCGTGGCAAAAACGGTACAGGCACAGAAACATCTGGTTGACTGCCTGCAACGTCGTGAAATCACCCGTGAATATGAAGCGGTGGCGATTGGTACAATGACGGCTGGTGGTTTGGTCGATGAACCGATTTCCCGCCACCCGACTAAGCGTACTCATATGAGTGTGCATCCGATGGGTAAGCCAGCGGTGACCCATTACCGCATTATGGAGCATTTTCGTGCTTATACTCGCTTACGCCTGCGGCTTGAAACGGGACGAACTCACCAGATCCGTGTCCATATGGCACATCTGAGCCACCCGCTGGTTGGTGATCAATTATATGGCGGACGCCCGCGGCCACCCAAAGGGGCATCTGACGACTTTATTTCCGTATTACGGAAATTTGACCGGCAGGCCCTGCATGCCACCATGCTGCGTTTATACCATCCGATAACCGGTATTCAGATGGAGTGGCATGCGGCATTGCCTGAGGATATGGTGGAACTGATTGAAGCAATGAAAGCCGACACCGAATTACATAAAGATGAAATGGACTGGTTATGAGTTCATTGATTATCCCGGACTGGCCGGCCCCGGCTAATGTCAGAGCTTACTCCACAACCCGTACTGGCGGATTCAGCCAGGGACCCTGGAGCAGTTTTAATCTGGGAGCGCATGTTGCGGATGATCCGCAACATGTTGAAAGCAACCGCCGACAGTTGTGCCAGATTGCCGGGCTACCCGCGATGCCTGTCTGGCTGACACAGGTGCATGGCAGCAGGGTAGTCTCGCTACCCGCAGGCCCGGAAGAATCGATGACTGCTGATGCCTGCCGGACAACAGTCGCCGGTCAGGTGTGTGCGGTAATGACCGCTGACTGTCTGCCGGTGATCTTCTGTTCGAGGGATGGCCGCCAGGTCGCCGCGGCCCATGCCGGATGGCGTGGCTTGTGCGATGGTGTGCTGGAAAAAACAGTGGACGGGTTTGACTGCCCGCCGTCTGAGATTCTTGCCTGGATGGGCCCGGCGATCAGTCAGCAGGCTTTTGAAGTTGGGCCTGAAGTTCGCGATGCTTTTGTGACGGTGGATAAAGCCGCCGGACAGGCTTTCCGTCCGCGTAATCATAAATTTATGGCTGACCTCTGGTTACTTGCTACTCAGCGATTAAACCGCGCCGGAGTGACTGCTGTTTCGGGCGGCGGGCGTTGTACCTATCAGCAAAGTGAAGATTTTTTCTCTTATCGCAGAGAGAGTATCACCGGACGTATGGCAACTTTGGTGTGGCTGATATAGTCTTAGCCGCTGGACGATCCAGCCCGTATTAATTTTTCTTTGTTTTCCGGGTCATTAAACTTGAATATCTGAGGGATTGGCCTCATTTAATCTCCTGTAGCATTTTGACCTTTAACAGGAGGAATTATGCGTCTGGATCGTCTGACCAATAAATTTCAATTAGCACTGGCTGATGCTCAGTCATTAGCGCTCGGTAACGACAACCAATTTATCGAACCTCTCCACCTTATGAGTGCATTACTGTCTCAGGAAGGCGGATCGGTGCGTCCTTTACTCTCCTCTGCCGGGCTGGATGTTGCGGCAATGCAGGAGAAGATCACCGGGGCGATTAAACAGCTCCCACAGGTGGAAGGCAGCGATGGTGATGTTCAGCCTTCTGCGGATTTAATTCGCGTCCTGAATGTGTGCGACAAACTGGCGCAGAAACGCGGTGACAGTTTTATTTCATCTGAACTCTTTGTACTTGCTGCTCTGGAATCACGCGGATCTCTGGCTGATATACTAAAATCAACAGGGGCGACCGGTGAAAAACTTACCAGTGCGATAGATCAGTTGCGTGGGGGCGAAAAAGTGAATGAACAAGGTGCCGAGGATCAACGGCAGGCATTACAAAAGTATACTATCGATCTGACCGAACGGGCAGAGCAGGGCAAACTGGATCCGGTGATAGGCCGTGATGAAGAAATTCGTCGAACCATTCAGGTACTGCAACGGCGTACTAAAAACAACCCGGTATTAATCGGTGAACCCGGGGTCGGTAAAACAGCTATTGTTGAAGGACTGGCCCAGCGAATTATTAATGGCGAAGTTCCTGAGGGCCTGAAAGGGCGCCGGGTACTGGCTCTGGATATGGGGGCGCTGGTGGCCGGGGCAAAATTCCGCGGGGAATTTGAAGAACGGCTGAAAGGTGTCCTCAATGATCTGTCAAAACAGGAAGGTAACGTCATCCTGTTTATTGATGAACTGCATACTATGGTTGGGGCCGGTAAAGCCGATGGTGCGATGGATGCCGGTAATATGCTTAAACCAGCCCTGGCAAGAGGTGAGCTGCATTGTGTTGGCGCGACTACCCTGGATGAGTATCGTCAATATATAGAAAAGGATGCCGCACTGGAGCGTCGTTTCCAGAAAGTACTGGTCGCTGAGCCGACAGTTGAAGACACCATTGCGATTCTGCGTGGCCTGAAAGAACGTTATGAATTACATCACCACGTACAAATTACCGATCCGGCAATTGTTGCTGCGGCGAATCTGTCGCACCGCTATATCGCTGATCGTCAGCTGCCAGATAAAGCCATTGACCTTATTGATGAGGCCGCGTCAAGCATTCGTATGCAGATTGATTCTAAACCTGAATCACTCGATCGGCTGGAACGTCGTATTATCCAGCTAAAACTGGAACAGCAGGCACTGAAGAAAGAATCAGATGATGCCAGTGTAAAACGGCTGGAAATGCTGGAGACGGAACTCAGCCAGAAAGAACGTGAATATGCTGAGCTTGATGAAGAATGGAAAGCAGAAAAAGCCTCATTAAGCGGTACTCAGAATATTAAAGCTGAACTGGAGCAGGCGCGTATCACTCTGGAACAGGCTCGTCGTACGGGTGACCTGGCGGAAATGTCAGAATTACAGTACGGCAAAATACCTGATCTGGAAAAACAGCTGGCAGCAGCCACTCAGGCCGAAGGCAAATCAATGAAAATGTTACGTAACCGCGTAACTGACGTTGAAATTGCAGATGTACTGGCCCGCTGGACCGGTATCCCGGTGGCAAGGATGATGGAAGGAGAAAGGGATAAACTGTTGCGGATGGAAGAGTCGTTACACAGTCGTGTCATCGGACAAAATGAAGCCGTCGAAGCTGTGTCTAATGCTATCCGTCGTAGCCGTGCCGGACTGGCAGATCCGAACCGGCCGGTAGGTTCTTTCCTGTTTCTCGGCCCGACAGGGGTAGGTAAAACAGAATTGTGTAAAGCACTGGCTGATTTTCTGTTTGACAGTGATGAAGCCATGGTGCGTATCGATATGTCCGAGTTTATGGAAAAACACTCGGTCTCCAGGCTGGTGGGGGCACCTCCGGGTTATGTCGGTTACGAAGAAGGCGGCTACCTGACCGAAGCCGTCAGACGTCGTCCGTATTCAGTTATCTTACTCGACGAAGTTGAGAAGGCGCATCCGGATGTATTCAACATTCTGTTACAGGTGCTGGATGACGGACGCCTGACTGACGGACAAGGGCGCACTGTTGATTTCCGTAATGCGGTTATCATCATGACCTCTAATCTGGGCTCTGATTTAATTCAGGAACGGTTTGGTGAACTGGACTACGGCGAGATGAAAGCACTGGTAATGAGTGTTGTCGGACACCATTTCCGTCCGGAGTTTATCAACCGTATAGATGAACTGGTGGTCTTCCATCCGCTGGGGGCAGAACATATCGCTTCAATTGCCCGGATTCAGTTGCAACGTTTGTACCATCGTCTTGAGGAGCGTGGCTATCAGTTGCATATCTCGGATGATGCGCTGAAACTGCTGGGACAGACCGGGTTCGATCCGGTATATGGTGCGCGTCCACTGAAAAGGGCAATACAGCAGGAAATAGAAAACCCGCTGGCACAACAGATATTGTCCGGAGATTTAGTGCCGGGAAAAATCATCGAAATGGATGTCAGTGACGGAAAAATAGTCGCACATCAGTAATCAGGATGTTGTTTACCAGCAAAAGCGGACATTTAATGTCCGCTTTTGCTGCCTCAGGGGCCTGATTTGTGGATTTTTACGGCGATAAGCATAAAAACCCGCCACTCAGTAATTAATTTAAAATAAACCCTTGCCAGAAAAAATTAACTCCCTATAATGCGCATCCACTGACACGGCAAAGC
>NZ_JAERJN010000020.1:66353-66529 GCF_018257595.1 Tatumella sp. JGM94
TGCCAGAAAAAATTAACTCCCTATAATGCGCATCCACTGACACGGCAAAGCGCGATGCGCAGCGGCGTGACAGGGACTGAAGCGATTCGGTCCGGAGAAAAAAAATCACGAAATAGTGGTTGACTCCTGAGGTGAAAAGCGTAATATACGCCACCTCGCAGTGACAACCTAAACGG